>CAZOIB010000249.1:0-2765 GCA_964579785.1 uncultured Lysobacter sp.
TGCGCGCCTCGATGTCGATCCAGGGCGCGTTCGCGCCCACGCAGGTCGACGGCCGCCTCCTGGGCGACGGCGGCCTGGTGCGCAACCTCCCCGTCGAGGTGGCGCGCGAGATGGGCGCCGACGTCGTCATCGCGGTGAACGTCGGCACGCCGCTGCTGCCGCGCGAATCCCTCGCCTCGGCGCTCGGCGTCGCGCAGCAGATGATCAACATCCTCACCGAGCAGAACGTCGAGATCTCGCTCGCGAAGCTGAGGCCCACAGACGTCCTCATCTCGCCAGACCTCGCGAACGTGAGCTTCATCGACTTCCAGCGCGGCGAGGAGCTGGTCGCCATCGGCGAGCGCGCCGGGCGCGCCGCGGCCGCGCGCCTCGCAGGGCTCGCGATGCCCGAAGCGCAGTACACCGCGTGGGACGCGCAGCGCATGCGCTTCGCCGCCGTGCCCGAGCTGCCTGTCGCGCAGGTACGCGTCGCGGGTGCCGTGCGCACCAACCCCGAGGCGCTCAAGCGCGAGGTCGCCGACCGCCTGGGCGTGGAGCCGGGCAGCCGGCCCACCGAGGAGCAGCTCGTGAAGGCCGCGCGCGTGCTGCACGGCTCGGGCGAGTTCGAGCGCGTGGACGTGCGCACCGTGCTCGAGGAGGGGCGCCGCACGGTCGTGATCGACGTGACCGAGAAGCCGTGGGGACCGAACTACCTGCGCATCGGCGCCCGCGCGGTCTCGGACTTCGACACCCAGGGCTCCTTCTCCCTCACCCTGCAGCACACGCGCACCTGGGTGAATTCGTGGGGCGCGGAATGGCGCAACGAGCTCGAGCTGGGCGACGTGCGCCGCCTCCTCACCTCCTTCTACCAGCCGCTGGGTCCGGGCAGCCCCTGGTTCGTCGAAGGCTCGCTGCAGGCGGTGAAGAGCGACGCGGACATCTACGACGGCATGCGCCGCACTGACCGCGTGACACGCGAGGTCATCGGCTCGTACGCGCTGGCGGGCCGCCGCCTCGGCGGCGCGGGCGTGCTGAGGTTCGGCGTCGGGCACGAGCACTACAAGGTCACGCCGGCTATCAGCAGCCGCACCGAAGACAGCAGCAGCAGCGACGACGCGACGGTTCTGCGCGTGGGCACCCTCTTCGACACGCTCGACAACGCCGACTTTCCGCGCCGTGGCTACGCGTTCGCCGCCGACGCCTTCCATTACAGCTCCAGGAGCCCCGGCGATCCGATCGTGGCGTGGCAGGTGAACGGCCTCCTGCCGATCACGTTCGGGCGCCTCACGCTGCTGAGCCTCGCCTTCACCCAGCGCTCGCGCGACGACCGCGTGTCCTTCCCCCTGGGCGGCCTCTTCAACCTGAGCGGCACGCCGGTCGGTGCGATCTCGGGTTCGCAGGTGACCGGGATCGGTGAGCTCGCGTACTGGCGCATGGGCCAGCTGCGCGGCGCGATGGGCGGGGACTGGTATGCCGGCTTCTCGCTGGAGGCAGGCCACGTCTCGCGCAGGGCCGATGCCGATGGCGGAAAAGTGCACAAGGCCGCTTCGCTCTTCCTCGGCCTCGACTCGATCATCGGGCCACTCTATTTCGCTTACGGCAAGACTTTCGGGGGCGATTCGGCCTTCTATCTCTTCCTCGGCCGGCCCGCCAATCGCGTGCAGTGAGGAGGCGTGGCGGGCACCCTCTTCGATTACCCAACGCTTGAACCCGGTTCATGAACCGGGTTCGTGTCAAACCCAGTCGCGCGGCGCGAGGAAATCGGTGTAAAGGCGTGCCTCGGGCGTGCCGGGCTCCGGCTTCCAGTCGTAGCGCCACTTCACGATGGGCGGCAGCGACATGAGGATCGATTCGGTGCGCCCGCCCGACTGCAGCCCGAAGTGCGTGCCGCGGTCCCACACGAGGTTGAATTCGACGTAACGCCCGCGGCGGTAGGCCTGGAAATCGCGCTCGCGCTCGCCCCAGGCGATGTCGCGGCGGCGTTCGACGATGGGCACGTAGGCGGGCAGGAACGCATCGCCCACGGCGCGCATGATCGCGAAGCTCTTCGCGAAGCCCGGCTCGTTGAAGTCGTCGAAGAAAGTGCCGCCGATGCCGCGCGGCTCCTGGCGGTGCTTGTTGTAGAAGTACTCGTCGCACCATTTCTTGAAGCGCGGGTGGTAATCCGGGCCGAACGGCGCGAGCGCGTCGCGATTGACGCGATGGAAGTGGGCGCAGTCCTCCGCGAAGCCGTAGTACGGCGTGAGGTCCATGCCGCCGCCGAACCACCACACGGCCTTCGCCGCGTCACCGTCCGGCGACTTCGCCGCGAAGAAACGCACGTTCATGTGCACGGTCGGCACGTAGGGATTGCGCGGATGGAACACGAGCGAGACGCCCATCGCCTCCCACGGCCGGCCGGCGATTTCGGGACGGTGCGCGGAGGCCGAGGGCGGCAGCTTCGATCCCAGCACGTGCGAGAAACCGACGCCGCCGCGCTCGAGCAGGTTGCCTTCCTCGACGAGGCGCGAGACGCCGCCGCCGCCCTCGGGTCGATCCCAGGCATCGCGCAGGAAGGGCTTGCCGTCGAGGCGCTCGAACTCGCCGACGATCCGGTCCTGGAGACCGGTGAGAAAGGTTCTAACGGCGTCGATGTCCATGGCCGGCATTTCCCTCATCCCCTACCCTTCTCCCAAGGGAGAAGGGAGACGTTTCTCCCCTCTCCCTTGGGAGAGGGGTCGGGGGTGAGGGTCATCTCCGGTGAATCGCGCGGTGACCGATGTCTCGCCGGAACTGCATGCCGTCGA
>CAZOIB010000250.1:0-2949 GCA_964579785.1 uncultured Lysobacter sp.
CACCTGCTGCCGCAACTCGGCTTCGCGGCCCCGCGCTCGCGGCTGGCGGCGTGGCAGCCCTGGCTCTACGGTGGCGGGCAGCTCGCGCACATCGTGGGCCTGGTGTGGTCGGGAGGCTACGGCGTCGAGCGCAAGGTTGCCGGCGCGGCGCAGGTGCTGCGCACGCCGCAGGAAGTGGCGGGCATGGCCCTCATGGGGCTGGGCGGGCTCGTCGCGATCGCCGGCGGCCTCGCTTTCGTGGTGGTCGTCATCGGCGCGCTGCGGCGCCGTTCCGGAGAAGCACGCCGGTGAGCGGGGAATCCCTCGCGCGCGACGCGCGGACGCTCACGATCACGGCCGCGGCCTGCACCGCGCTCGTGTTCGTGGTGATCGCCTCGAGCGCCTGGCTGCGGCTCTCTCCCGCAGGCCTGCCGTGCCCGCCGGGCGGATGCGAAGGCTTCACCCTCGCGGACGCCGTGCGCATCGCACACCGCGTGGCGGCGATGGGCGTCTCGGTCCTGGCACTCATCATCGCGGCACTCGCCTGGAAGGCCCCTGCCGCCTGGGGGAGGCGCTGGGCGGCAGTGGCGATCATCGCCCTGGTGGCCGTGCTCGCGATCGTCGGGCGGCAATCGTCGGGCACGGTGCTGCCCGCCGTGACGCTCACCAACCTCCTGGGTGGCCTCGCCCTGCTCGCGCTCACGGCGGGCCTCGCCGCCGCGGCCCGCTCGCCGGCTGGTCGCACCGACGCGGCCACCGGCGCGGCGACAGCCCTGCTTGCCGCGGCCATCGTGACCGGTGCCCTCGCCTCCGCATTGCCCGCGCTGGATGCGGCGGCCACCGGCCTCGTCCACCAGGTCCTGTCGTGGGCAGCCTGCGTCGCCTGGGGCGTGCTCGCCATCCGCGTCCGCGGGACGATCCCGAGCCGCGCGCCCGCCATGCTCACCGCGGCATTGCTGGCGGGACTGGCGCTCCTCGCCGTGACCTGGCCGCAGGCGCGCTGGCTGCACAATTTCCTGACCGCCGCGGCGCTGGTCGCGGCCATCGCCGCCGCCGCTGCGTCGCGCGGCTGCGACCGCCCCGCGCCCGCTTCGACACGCGAGGTGCCGGCCCGGCCCTGAGCGGATGGCGCGGTATCATGGGTGCATTCCCAGCCCCGTTCGCCATGCCTTCATGCAACCCGGAGAACCCCGGACGAGGGGACCGGACATCCCGGTCGAGCAGTTCCTCGTCAACCTGCCGCTGTTCAGCGACCTGACGCCCGAGGAGATCGCGCGCATCGCGGGCGGCACGCGCCGCATCTATGCGAGCAAGGGCGAGACGCTCTTCACGCGCGGCGACCGCTGCGAAGGCTTCCACGTCGTCCTCTACGGGCAGGTGAAGCTCTTCGTCACCTCTCCGGCAGGCTCCGAGAAGGTGATCGAGATCATGGGGCCGGGCATCTCCTTCGGCGAGGCGATCCTGTTCATGGACATTCCCTACGTCGTCTCGTCGCAGGCGCTCAAGGACTCGCTGCTGCTGCACGTCTCCAAGAGCATGGTCCTGGAGGAGATCGAGCGCGACCCGCGCTTCGCGCGGCGGCTGCTCGCCGGCATGTCGCGCAAGCTCCACCAGCTCATCCGCGACGTGGAGGCCTATTCCCTGCGCTCCGGCCTCGAGCGCGTGATCGGCTACCTGCTGCGCGACGATGCGCTGGCCGACGGCGCCGCTTCCTCCACGAGCATGACTCTCCCCGCCAACAAGATGATCGTCGCCTCGCGGCTCAACCTGACGCCGGAGTACTTCTCGCGCATCCTGCACGAGCTGGCCGATGCGGGGCTCATCGTGATGGAGGGCCGCCAGGTGTCGGTGCCGGACATCGAGCGCCTGCGCACCTATGGCGGCTAGGCGCGCAGCCGTGGCGGAACGCGGCCGTCCCGGGCCCGCCGCAGGGGCGGCGACGCCCGCCGAGGAGTGGCTCAAGGCCGCAGCCCTCGACGTGGCCGACGACGGCATCGTCATCTCCGACGCCTCCGATCCGGAAGCGCCGATCGTCTACGTGAGCCCCTCCTTCGAGCGGCTGGTCGGCTATTCCGCGGCCGAGATCCTGGGCACCAACTGCCGCTTCATCCAGGGCCCCGGCACCGACCACGACACCGTCCGGCAGATCGCGATCGCGCTCGCGGGGGGCAAGGTCTTCCAGGGCGAGATCCTCAACTACCGCAAGGACGGCACGCCGTTCTGGAACCTGCTGCGCATCGCCCCCATCCACGATGCGGCCGGCAAGGTGACGCACTACGTGGGCACGCAGACGGACGTGACCGAACTGCACCTCGCGCGCGAACGCCAGCACGAGCTGCAGGACGCGCTGGCGCACGCCTCGCGCGTGCGCACCGTCGCCGCCCTGGGCGCCTCGCTCGCGCACGAAGTGAACCAGCCGCTGTCGGCCATCGCCACCAACGCGGAGGCGGCCCTGCGCTTCCTCGCCGCCGGCGATACGCGCGAGGTCCGCGAGGCGCTCGAGGCCATCGCCGGCGACGCACGGCGCGCCGGCGAGATCGTCCTTCGCGCGCACCGCCTGGTGCGCAAGCAGCCGGCGGCGGCGGAAAGGGTGGACGCCGGCAAGGTCGCCTCCGACGTGCTCGCCTTCGCGCGGACGCGGCTGCGCCACGCCGGCGTCACCGCCCGGCTCGAGAGGCCCGCCCGGCTCCCGCACGTGCTGGCCGACCCCATCCAGCTGCACCAGGCCCTGCTGAATCTCGTGGTGAATGCCATCGAGGCCATGGAAAGCGAGCCGCCGGAGCGAGAGCGCACCCTGGCCGTGAACGTCGATGCGCCCGGCTCCCAGGTGCGCATCCGCGTGGCGGACACCGGCCACGGCGCCGACGACGCGGCGCTCGCGCGCATGCTGCAGACCTTCCACACCACCAAGGCCCGCGGCACCGGCCTGGGCCTGCTGGTCACGCGCTCCCTCGTGGAGGCGCATGGCGG
>CAZOIB010000251.1:0-18815 GCA_964579785.1 uncultured Lysobacter sp.
CGGGCGGACGCGTCCGCCGAGATCGCCATCGCCGAGGCCGGGGAGTGATGGCAGGAACGGCCCCGCGCCCCGCAAGCTCAAGGTCGCCACGACGTCGCTGGCCGGCTGCTTCGGCTGCCACATGTCGATACTGGACCTGGACGAGCGTCTCTTCGCGCTCCTGGAGAAGGTGGAGTTCGACCGCTCGCCGATCACCGACATCAAGGAAGTGGGCGACTGTGACGTCGGCATCATCGAGGGTGGCGTCTGCAACGCGGAGAACGTCGAGGTGCTGCGGGAATTCCGCCGCCGCTGCAAGGTGCTCATCGCGCTGGGCGCGTGCGCCATCAACGGGGGGCTTCCGGCGCAGCGCAACACGCTGAGCCTGCCGCTCCTGCTGCAGGAGGTCTACCGCAGCGAGCCGGGAGCGGAATTCGGGATGATCCCGAACGACCCCGAGCTGCCGCTGCCGCTCAACAAGGTGCACCCGTAGCACGAGGTCGTGCGCATCGACTACTTCATTCCCGGTTGCCCGCCCTCGGCCGACGCCATCTGGGCGGTGCTCACCGGGCTGCTGGCCGGCGAGGAGCATCCGCTAGTCCACGGCCTCATCCAGTTTGATTGAGCCATCGCCATGACCTACGGACTCGAGACCGCCGAACACCCCGAGCAGCTGCGCCGCGTCGCGATCGACCCGGTCTCGCGCGTCGAGGGGCACGGCAAGGTGACCATCCTCCTGGACGAGGACGACAAGGTGCGCCAGGTGCGCCTGCACGTGGTCGAGTTCCGCGGCTTCGAGCGCTTCATCCAGGGCCGCCCGTACTGGGAAGTGCCGGTGATGGTGCAGCGCCTGTGCGGCATCTGCCCGGTGAGCCACCATCTCGCGGCCTCGAAGGCAATGGACATGATCGTGGGTGCGCAACGCCTCACGCCCACGGCCGAGAAGGTGCGGCGCCTGATGCACTACGGCCAGATGCTGCAGTCGCACGCGCTGCACTTCTTCCACCTGTGCTCGCCGGACCTGCTGTTCGGGTTCGGAAGCGAGGCGGCCAAGCGCAACATCGTCGGCGTGGCCGCGGCCCACCCGGAAACGGCGCGCCGCGGCGTGCTCCTGCGCCGCTTCGGGCAGGAAGTGATCCGCGTCACCGCGGGCAAGCGCATCCACGGCACGGGGTCCATCCCCGGTGGGGTGAACAAGGCGGTCACCGTCGCCGAACGCGATGCGCTTCTCGCCGACGTCTACGACATCCTGGCCTGGTCGCGCGATGCGGTGCGCCTGGTGAAGGAGCTGCACGCGCAGGACCCGGCGCTCTACAACAGCTTCGGCGTGTTCCGCTCGAACATGATGTCGCTGGTGGCCTCCGATGGCGGGCTCGACTTCTACGACGGCGCCCTGCGCGCGCGGGACGATGCCGGCGAGCTGATCTTCGACCAGGTCGACTACCGCGAGTACGCCCATTACATCCGCGAGGAAGTGAAGGCGTGGAGCTACATGAAGTTCCCGTTCCTCTCCGCCCTGGGGGCCGAGAAGGGCTGGTACAAGGTGGGGCCGCTCGCGCGCGTGCAGAACTGCGACCACATCCCGACGCCTCTGGCCGACGCCGAGCGGCGCGAGTTCGTCGATTACTCGGGCGGCGCCCCGATGCATGCGCCGCTCGCCTACCACTGGGCGCGCATGATCGAGATGCTGCACGCGGCCGAGACCATCAAGGACCTGCTGCACGACGACGACATCCTGGGCGACGACCTCGTGGTCTCGGGCGAGCACACCCGCGAGGGCATCGGCGTGATCGAGGCGCCGCGCGGCACGCTCATCCACCACTATCGCGTCGACGACGACGACCTGGTCACGATGTGCAACCTCATCGTGTCGACCACGCACAACAACCAGGCGATGAACGAGGCGATCCGCCACGTGGCCAAGCGCTACCTGAGCGGCCACAAGCTCACGGAAGGGCTGCTGAACCACATCGAGGTGGCCATCCGCGCCTTCGACCCGTGCCTGTCCTGCGCCACGCACGCGCTGGGGCAGATGGCGCTGGAAGTGGTACTGGTCGATGCGGGCGGGGCCGAACTCGACCGCCTCGCGCGCCATGGCGACGGCGCCGTGAGCCGTCCCGCGCCATGAGCGCCCCGGTCGCGATCTTCGCCATCGGCAACCGCGGTCGCGGCGACGATGCCGCCGCGCCGCTGCTGCTGGACCGGCTGCGGTCCTGGCTCGAGGGCGAGGGGATGTCCGCCGACTTCGATCTCTTCGAGGTCTACCAACTGCAACTGGAGAATGCCCTCGATATGGAAGGCCGGGGCCTCGTCCTGTTCATCGATGCGGAACGCGACGCGGCGGCGCCGGTTTCATTTGCCGCGGTTGCTCCGGCCTCGGCACTGGCTGGAATGTCGACGCATGCGCTGTCGCCCGGTGCGGTCCTCGGTGTCTACCGGCAGTTCAGCGGCGTCGAACCGCCGCCGGCTTTCGTCCTGGGGTTGCGAGGCGTGAACTTCGACCTGGGCGCGCCGGTGTCGACTTCCACCCGGGCGGCGATGGAGGAGGGGTGGGAGTGGCTGCGTGCGCTGTGCCGCTGTCCACGCGCGGAGGAATGGCAGACAATGACGGCCTCCGCCTGCGTCGTGCAGGCCCAGCCCGCCTAGCCTCGTCCGTGTCCACCGCCTACCCGCACCTCCTCGCTCCCCTCGACCTCGGCTTCACCACCCTCGCCAATCGCGTCCTCATGGGCTCGATGCACACCGGCCTGGAGGACAAGTCGAAGCACTTCCCGCAACTGGCCGCCTACTTCGCCGAACGCGCGCGCGGCGGTGTCGGGCTCATCGTCACGGGCGGATTCGCGCCCAACATCGAAGGCTGGCTCTCGCCGTTCGGCTCGATGCTCGCCTCGACATCGGCCGCGCGGGCGCACCGGCCCATCACGCAGGCCGTGCACGCGGAGGGCGGCAAGATCGCGCTGCAGATCCTGCACGGCGGACGCTACGGCTATTCGCCGCTGTGCGTGGCGCCGTCGAAGCTCAAGTCGCCCATCAGCCGCTTCACCCCGCGCGAGCTTTCGGCCGCCGGTGTCGAGCGCCAGATCAGGGCCTTCGTGCGCTGCGCGGGACTGGCACGGGACGCGGGCTATGACGGTGTGGAGGTCATGGGGAGCGAGGGCTACTTCATCAACGAGTTCCTCGCGGCGCAGACCAACCGCCGCACCGACCAGTGGGGCGGCACGTACGAGAAGCGCATGCGCCTGCCGGTCGAGATCGTCTCGCGCATCCGCGAGAAGGTCGGGCGCGACTTCATCGTCATCTACCGCCTGTCGATGCTCGACCTCGTGCCCGGCGGCAGCACCTGGGACGAGGTGGTGATGCTCGCGAAAGCCATCGAGCGCGCCGGGGCGACCATCATCAACACCGGCATCGGCTGGCATGAAGCGCGCGTGCCGACCATCGCCACCAGCGTGCCGCGCGCGGCCTTTGCCTGGGTGACGAAGAAGCTGAAGGGCGAGGTAGCGATACCGCTGTGCACCACCAACCGCATCAACGATCCCGCGGTGGCCGATCAGGTGCTCGCCGACGGCTGCGCGGACATGGTATCGATGGCCCGCCCGCTGCTGGCCGATGCCGAGTTCGTCAGGAAGGCCGCCGCCGGCCGCGCCGACGAGATCAACACCTGCATCGCCTGCAACCAGGCCTGCCTCGACCACGTGTTCGAGGGGCGGATGGCGACTTGCCTCGTCAACCCGCGCGCCTGCAACGAAACAGAGCTGGTGATCGCGCCGGCCACTGCAAGGAAGCGCGTGGCCGTGGTGGGCGCGGGGCCGGCCGGGCTCGCCTGCGCAACCACGCTTGCCGAACGCGGGCACGAGGTGGACCTCTTCGATGCGGCGACCGAGATCGGCGGCCAGTTCAACATGGCCAAGCGCATCCCCGGCAAGGAGGAGTTCCACGAGACGCTGCGCTTTTTCCGGCGGCGCATCGAGGTGACCGGCGTGAGGCTGCACCTGTCGCGGCGCGTCTCGGCCGCGGACTTGAAGGGCTACGACGAGGTGGTGATCGCCACGGGCGTCGCGCCGCGCAATCCCAGGATTCCGGGCGGCGACGATCCCCGGGTGCTGTCCTACATCGACGTTCTGCGCGATGCGAAGCCGGTGGGAAGGCGCGTGGCGATCGTTGGGGCGGGCGGCATCGGCTTCGACGTGGCGGAGTTCCTCGTGCACGAGGGACATTCGCCGTCGCTCGACATCGCGGCCTGGCGCCGGGAGTGGGGCGTTGGCGATCCTGCGGAGGTGCGCGGCGGGGTGGAGGGCGTGAAGCCGCAACCGGCGCCGGCAGCCCGCGAGGTCACCCTCCTGCAGCGCAAGAAGTCCAAGCCGGGCGCTGGCCTCGGCAAGACCACCGGCTGGATCCACCGCGCCGCGCTCAAGATGAAGCGCGTGGAGATGCTGGCCGGGGTGAACTACGAGGGCGTGGTGGCGAAGGGCCTCGCGGTGAGCTTCGGCGAAAACCGCGAGAAGGCGACGGTGCTCGAGGTCGACACCATCGTGCTCTGCGCCGGGCAGGAATCCCTGCGCGATCTCGAGGCGCCGCTCAAGGCAGCCGGTGCCTCGGTGCACGTCATCGGCGGTGCCGCGCTCGCCGGAGAACTGGATGCCAAGCGCGCCATCGACGAGGGCACCCGCCTGGCGGCACGCCTGTAGGGAAGATGAACCCGGTTCGTCAGGACATCGCGCGAGCCATGCGGCTCATGGCCTTCTGCAGGTTTTCCATCGAGGTGGCGAAGGAAATGCGCAGGCAACCCTCGGTGCCGAATGCGGAGCCCGGCACGGCGGCGACCGCTTCCTGCTGCTCGATCAGGTAGTCGCAGAGGGCCACGTCGGTGGCCGCCTTGAGCTTGCCGGCCGCGGCCAGTCGCGCGATGGCCGCGCTGCAGTCGGGGAAGGCGTAGAAGGCACCGGCAGGCGGCATGCACTTCACGCCGGGAATGGCGTTGAGCGCCGCGGCCACGAACCGGCCACGCTCGATGAAGGCCTCGACCATCGGCCGGATGCAGGACTGGTCGCCGTTCAACGCCGCCTCCGCCGCGTACTGCGAGATCGACGTGGGGTTCGAGGTCGAGTGCGACTGCACGTTCTCCATCGCCTCGATGATGTCCTGCGGCCCGCCGCAGTAGCCGACGCGCCAGCCGGTCATCGAATAGGCCTTGGAGACGCCGTTCTCGACCACCGTCCGGTCGTAGAGGTCGGGACAGGCGGTGAGGATGTTCACGAACTTCGAGCCGTCGAGGAGCACGTGCTCGTACATGTCGTCGCTCGCGATCACGATGCGCGGGTGCTTCCGCAGCACCTCGCCCAGCCCGCGCAGTTCGTCCCGGGTGTACACGGCGCCGGACGGGTTCGAGGGGCTGTTGATGAAGATCAGGCGCGAGGCCGGGGTGATCGCCCTTTCCAGCTGCGCCGGGGTGATCTTGTAGCCCTGCTCGATGCCGGCTTTCACGAAGACCGGCTTGCCGTCGGCCATCATCGCCATGTCCGGATAGGACACCCAGTAGGGCGCCGGGATGATCACCTCGTCGCCCGGGTTGAGCAGCGCCAGGCACAGGTTGAACGAGGTCTGCTTGCCGCCGCAGGAGGCGAGGATCTGCTTCTCCGTGTAGTCGAGGCCGTTCTCGCGCTTGAACTTGGCGATGATCGCCTTCTTCAGCGTCACCGTTCCTCCGGCGGGGGTGTACTTGGTGTAGCCCTTGTTGATGGCCGCGATGGCCGCGTCCTTGATGAACTGCGGCGTGTCGAAATCGGGCTCGCCCGCGCCCAGGCCGATGATGTCCTTCCCTTCGCTCTTCAATTTCGCGGCCTTGGCGGAGACGGCGAGCGTGGGGGAAGCCTTGATGGCGGCGAGGCGCTGGGCGACGAGGGACATGGATTCTCCGGGGTGGTGGCGGTGGCTCCGCGCCGCTTCCGGGACGGGAAAGCGACGCAGGCGACATTTTACCGAGGATTGATGCGCTGCACCAAAACGGGCTGCCGTGTGCGGCAGGCTAGCGGCGGTCCGGGGTGCAGGACTTGCGCGCGTCGCAGTCCGGCCGCGAAGCGCAGGAGCCGCACGCGTGGCCGGCATCGCGAAACGGCCCGAGCCCGGGATGGCGGCGCGCGAAGCGCCGGTAGGCGCGATCCACCGCGATGCCCCCGGCGAGGATCGCAGCCACGAGTGCGATGGTGACCAGGTAGAGGGTCATCGGCTATCCGCCCAGGCCCGCGAAGCCCATGAACGCGAGCGACAGGATCCCGGCCAGCATGAGCGAAAGGGCCGTGCCCTGCGCGAGCGACGGCACGTCGGAGAGCTGCAGCCGCTCGCGCACGCTCGCCATGAGCACGAGCGCCAGCGTGAAGCCGCCGCCGCCGCCGAGGGAGAACGTCACCGACTGGACGAAATCGTATTCGCGGGCGGTCTGGAAGAGCGCCACCCCCAGCACCGCGCAGTTGGTCGTGATGAGGGGCAGGTAGATGCCCAGCGCGCGGAAGAGCGCCGGGCTGTATTTCTTCAGCACCATCTCCACCAGCTGCACCGCCGAGGCGATGATGACGATGTAGGCGATGAGGCGCAGGAACTCGAGGTGGAACGCGGTGAGCAGGAGGTTCAGGCCGTAGGCGCAGAGCGAGGCCACGAGCATCACGAAGGTGGTCGCCGCCCCCATCGGCAGCGCCGTCTCGAGGCGGGACGAGACGCCCAGGAACGGGCACAGGCCGAGGAACATCGCCAGCACGAAATTGTTGGCGAGCAGCGCGTTCACGAAGATCTGGAAGGCGGTCTCATGCATGGCTCGCCGCCTCCTGCCGCTGCCTGCGGCGCGCCCACCAGGCGAAGACGAGCAGCCAGGCGCCGAGAACGAAGAATCCCCCCGGAGGCAACAGCTTGATCACCCAGGGCTGGAAGTTCGCGCCGAAGAGGGAGAACCCGAAAAGCGCGCCCGCCCCCAGGATCTCGCGCACCGCCCCCAGCAGGAAGAGCCCGAAGGTGAAGCCGGCGCCCATCCCGGCGGCATTCACCATCGCCGCGAGCGGCGGATTCTTCGAGGCGTGCGCCTCGGCGCGGCCGAGGATGATGCAGTTGACCACGATCAGCTGGATGAAGGCGCCGAGGGCATCGTAGAGGGCGAGGCTGATCGCCTGGATGGCGTAGTCCACGGCGGTGACGAAGGTGGCGATGATGACGATGTAGGTCGCGATCCGCACCTCCTTGGGCACGAGGCGGCGCAGGGCGGACACCAGGCCGCACGAGGCGACCAGCACGAATGCCGTGGCAAGCCCCATGGACACGGCGTTCATCGCCGAGACGGAAACGGCGAGCGTCGGACACATGCCCAGCACCATCACGAAGACGGGGTTCTGCTTCCACAGGCCCTCGAGGAATTCGTCCCACGTGCGGGGCGCGTTCGCGGCGGTCATGGCTTCGTCCTCAGTTTCTCCAGCTCCGGCACGAGCTTCGGCAGCAGCGCGCGTGCCGAATCGTCGAGCGCCTTGCCGACGGCCCGCGAGGTGATCGTGGCGCCGGAGATCGCGTCGATCTGCCAGGGGTTCGTCTTCGTCCCTTGCTTGACGGTCCGGATGGCGTTCGCGAGGTCCGAGAGCTCCGCGTTGAGGCGCGCGTCGAGCGCCTTGAAGTTGGCCAGGAACGCCTTGTCGGTGATGATCTTGTCGCCGATCCCGGGTGTTTCGCGCATGGCGACGACGCCGATGCCGGTGATGCACTGGCAGTCCGGCTGGTAGCCGTAGAGGATGCGCACGCTGTCGGCATAACCCTTCGCGGCGCCTTCCGCGGCGACGCCGGCGAGCTTGCCAGCGGCGTCGTACGCGGCGAAGAAGCGCAGCGCGCCGGCCGGCAGTTCTCCCCGGGAAACCGGCGCCACGCCGCCGCCGGCGAGGGCGGCGTACTCGACGATGGAAGCGGCGGCCGGAATGACCTTGAAAACCGATCTTTCGAGGGCGATGCGGCGGTTGGCCGCGACCGCATCGTAGGTGGCCTGGTAGGCGCCCACGATGATCACGCCGCAGATCGCCGCCACCAGGCCCAGCGTGAGCACGAGGGCGCGCGTGGGCGTGGGCTCCGGTCCCGGAACGGGCGCCGGAGCGCTAGGACTGGGGGGGCTTGCGCTCATCGCGTCGGGGCTTGTTGCGGAAGAGGCGCTTCTTCGGCGTCTGCGCGCCATCTTCCTCGCGGGAAATGTAGCCCGGGTGCAAAGGGTAGGAGGCCCCCTTGCGCGGCCGGCCGAGAAGACTCTTGCCGAAGGGCGTGGGCTGCGTGAGGCGCTCGATCAGGGGCGTGGCGGCGTTGCCGATCAGGATGGCGTACATCACGCCCTCGGGCAGCCCGCTGAAGTAGCGGATCACCACCGTCAGCAGGCCGATGAGGCCGCCGTAGAGCCACATGCCGCGCGGCGTCACCGGCGAGGTCGCCATGTCGGTGGCCATGTACACCGCGCCGAACACGAGTCCGCCGGAGAACAGCATGAAGAACGGGTTCGGGTAGTGGCCGGGACTCACCGCGTGCAGCAGCCAGGCCGCCGCTCCCGCGGAGCCAAGTACCGCCGCCGGGATGCGCCAGTCGAGGAACCGGCGCAAGGCGAGATAGGCGCCGCAGGCGAGGACGAGTGCCGGCGCGGGACCCACGGCCATGTGGCCGGATAGCGAGGTGAGCAACTCCTGGGCTCCCGCCTGGACGCCCTCGAATTTCCACTGCGCCAGTGGCGTCGCGCCGGACAGTGCGTCGAACTTGCGCTCGACCAGCCAGCGGGCCGCATCCGACGGCACCATCAGGGGCGCGGCAAGGGTCGAGGGCACGAATTCGGTGGCACGTCCCGGCAGGAAGGATGGCGTGTAGGTCGCGATCGCCGTCGGGAAGGCCGCCTGCGCGAAGGCGCGGCCGACCAGCGCCGGATTGAACACGTTGAATCCCAGGCCGCCGAAGATCCCCTTGCCGAGGGCGATGGCGGCCAGGCCGGCGACGGCACCCATCCACAGCGGGAACCCCGGGGGCAGCGTGAGGGCGAGCAGGATGCCGGTGATGGCGGCGGAGAAGTCGCCCAACCGGCCCGACTGCGTCCCCGTGACGACGAGCCACCTTTCCGCCAGGAGACAGGCTGCGGTCACGACCGCGATCGAGGCGAGGGCGGAGATGCCGTACTGGTAGACATAGAACGCGCAGACCGGCAGGAGCGAGTAGACCACGTGCCGCATGATCTTCTCGACGCTGCGCGCTCCATGCACATGGGGCGCCGGACGGATCTCGACGGTACCCACCTAGCTCACGGCTTTCTCGCGCAGGATCTGCTTGGCCACGCGGAACTGCTGCACCAGGGGGATGTTCGACGGGCAGACATAGGTGCAGCAACCGCACTCGAAGCATTCGCCCAGGTGGTAGGAACTGCCCATGAGTTCGTACTCGCGCTTGGCGGCGAGCATCCCCAGGGTCGAGGGGTTGAGTCCCATGGGGCAGGACTCGACGCACTCGCCGCACTTGATGCACGGGTACGTCCGGCGGTCGTCGCGTTCGACCATGTCGGCGTGGCGGAAGACGAGCACGCCGGAGACGCCCTTGGTGACGGGTACGTCGAGGGAAGCGATGGCCTGGCCCATCATCGGTCCGCCCAGGATCACCTGCCGGCAGTCGAGGGCACCCGTGCCCGCGTGGTCGAGGACGAAGCGGAGCGGGGTGCCGATAGGCACGCGATAGTCGCCGGGACGCGCGATGCCCGGGCCGGTGATGGTGACGATGCGCTCGGTGAGGCCGCGGCCGCGCGGCAGCAGCGCGCCCATCGCCGCGAGCGTGCCGACGTTGCTCACGACCATGCCCAGCGAGACCGGCAGCGCCCCGGAGGCGATCTCGGCGCCGAAGAGCGCCATGATCAGCATCTTCTCCGAGCCCTGGGGGTACTTGGTGGGCACGCCTTCGGCGTGGATCCTGCCCTCCGGCACCGGCGAGCGGGCGATGGCCGCCTCGACGGCGGCGAGGGCGTCGGGCTTGTTGTCCTCGATGCCGACGATCGCGCGCACGGCGCCCGTTGCGCGCATCGCGAAGCGGATGCCGAGGACCAGGTGGTCGGCCTCCTCGACCATGGTGCGGTGGTCGCAGGTGAGATAGGGCTCGCACTCGCAGCCGTTGACCACGAGCGTGTGCACGTGCGCCTTCTCCGGCACCTTGAGCTTGGCGTGGGTCGGGAAGGCCGCGCCGCCGAGGCCGACCAGGCCGGCGTCGCGGATGGCGGCGAGGATTTCCGGGCCGCTGGCCGACGCCATGTCGCGCGGCTCGCCCCAGAGGTCCTCCTGGGTGGCCCCGGGGTGGCTGCGGATCACGATGGCGGGCAGCCACGGCCCGCGAGCCGACGGGCGCAGCTCGATCGCCTCGACCACGCCGGTGACCGGCGCATGATGCGGCACCGACAGCCACTCCTCGCTCGTCGCGATGGGCTGGCCGCGCACCACCTCCTCGCCGACGCGGACGATCGCCTGCGGCGGCCTGCCGATGTGCTGCGAGAGCGGCACGCTCACCCGCGGCGGGAAGGGCAGGCGGCGAATGGGCCGCTGCGCCGTCGCCGACTTCCGCGACGGCGGATGCACGCCGCGCTGGAACGCCTCGCCGCGGAAGTAGTTGAGGAGCTTCACGGGCGCGCGGCCGCCTAGTTGAACTTGGCCGCGCGCGCCGCGAGCTTGTCGAGCCCCGGCTCGGTGGGGTTCCATGGCGTGCCGGGGTGGATGCAGGCGGCGGTGCACTTTTCCGCCGCCTTGACGATGTCGGCGTAGCGGGCGCCCTTCGGGTTGATCACCACGATCTTCTTCTGGTCGTTGTAGGCGAACGTCTGCGGCGCGAGCAGGACGCACTCGTCGCAGGCCGTGCACTCCGGTGTCTCCACCCAGCAGGGATCGTAGCCCTCGTGGGCGCCGGCAACCGCGCCGGGGGCTGCCGCCACCGGTGATGGCGCGGGCAGGTCGCCGCCGCTCACGCCGAGGCTCGAAGTGATCTTGGCGATGAGGTCGGCGCGCACCTGGCTCGCGATCGCCTCGGTGTCCATGACCGGACGGTCGACGCCGGCCAGCCCCTTGAGCTGCCGCCAGAAGGCGCGCCGTTCCTCGGTGGCACGCACCAGCTCCCCGGTCACCAGCAGCCGCGTCAGCCGGTTCTTGGCGTCGACCCCCCAGATGAAGGGGAACTTGCCGCTGCGCTCGTCCGCGGGCAGGGCGATGAAGTCGGCCAGCGGCACCATGTCGTCCGTCCACGTTTCCGGCGGCGCCTTGCGGAAGTGCTTGGCGAAGCGCGCCTCGGTGACCGCGAAGTCGGCGAAGGTGAGCGGCAGCTCGAGCGACTTTTCCGCCCCGGACTCGTCGCGGTACCGCAGCGTGTAGGCCGGCCAGTCGCGCTCCACGGCCGGGTTGCCCTCCAGGCTCGCGCACTCGGCGAGCGTCACGCCCGCGTCGGGATCGAAGCGGAAAAGCGGATAGGCGCGGGACTCGACGGCGAGCTTGCTCTGGTCGGCGCTGCGGTCGTCGCCGACGCCGTGCTCGGGCGGGCAGACGGCATAGAGGTTGAAGAGCGCCGGCCGGCGCGAGTTGAGCCCGTCGATGAAGCTCTCCAGCAGGTGGTTGACGTGCGCGACCGTGCCCTGCATGACATAGGACGTGCGGTGCGCCATGCCGATCAACGAGATCTCCTTGCGCGTTTCCTCCTTGCCGTGCCTGGCGCTTCCCCACGGCGCCATGTCGGAGACCTGGCCGATGAAGCCCGAGGTGCACGCCTGGCCGCCGGTGTTGGAATAGACCTGGGTGTCGACGACCAACACCTTGATCGGCATGCCCGACATGAGCGCGCGCGAGAGGTTCTGGAAGCCGATGTCGTACATGGCGCCGTCGCCGCCCACGCTCACCACCGGCGGGCAAAGCAGCCACTCGTCGCGGCTGAACTGGTGCCAGTCGAAGCGGTTGAAGAAGTCCTCGTGCACCTCGGGGACGTAGTTGCCGGCAAGCTCGAGCTCGGCGATACGCACCGCCTTGAAGCCCTCGGCCATCTTGGCCATGTGGCCCTCGAAGATGCCCATCGCCACCGAAGGACTGTCCTGGAACAGGTGCGAGGTCCAGGGGAAGGGATACGGATGGTAGGGCCAGGTGGAGCCCCAGACGGAGGTGCAGCCGGTGGAGTTGACGATCCCCATCCCGGCCCGGCCGCGCTTGGTCGGGCCTTCCACGTAGCGCCAGCGCAGGTCCTTCAGCCGCTCCAGCGTGCGCGCGACGGTGCGCATCCACGCCGGGTCGATGGGCTGCGAGGGCTTGCCGGCGCTCACGCTGTCGGAAAGGCGGGCCAGCGTGAGGTCGCCGTCGCGCGCCGCCTCGATGGCCTCGATCATGGCGCGCGTGTCGCCGACGTCCATGGACTCGGTGACCTTGAGGCGGATGCGCTGCTCGAGACTGGCGATCAGCCCGTCGAGGCGCTCGACGAACGTCTTTACGCGCGGCTGCATGAGCGCGGTCACCGTCGAGGTGAACAGGTGGATGCCGGTCTTCTCGCCACAACCCAGGCAGGCGCCATCGCCGCAATTCATCGACTGGTAGTTCTGCTTGTCGAGCAGCAGCGTGTCCAGGGCGCCGATCTTGTCGTCGAGGCTGTCGATGCGGCTGAATTCCTTGGGCGTGGACGGCAGGTCGAGCCAGACGTCCCAGTCGCGGCGCAGCTTCGCGACGCTCGCCTCGGTCTGCGTGACCATCTCGAGCGCCCCGTCCTTGCACACCGTCACGCAGAGCGCGCAGGCCTTGCACGTGATCGGGTTCACCGTGATGGAGAAAAGGCCTCCGGCACCCTTGGCCTTCTTCTCCTTGCTGGTCCAGTACGGCTTGGTGGTGCAGAACTCGAAGCTCCCCAGCGAGTCCTGGAACAGGCCGAACTCCTCGGCCATCCTGGCCCGGTCGGCTTCGGGCGCCTCGGCGATGGTGGACTCGATCGCCTGGTCGATCAGGGCGCGAACGGCCACGCCGTCGCCGCCGATGAGGCCGCGCAGCTTCTTTTCCGCCGTGCGGCTGGCGCGGCGCAGGAACCGCGTGGGCCGACCGCCCGTCTCGATCCGGTTGACGATGGTGTCGAAGACTCCGGCCACCGAGCTCACCAGGCCGGGAATGGCGCTGTCGGGGCACTGCGTGTAGCACTCGCCGCAGGCGGTGCACTTCTCCGGGATCCACCGCGGATGCTCGAAGCGGATGCCGGTCATGTCGCGGAAGATGCCGCTCGCCGCGGGCATCACCGACATGCCGATGAACGGATCGACGAGGTTGTCGGAGCCCTTGCCCGTGGCGTAGAAGTGCCCGGTCTGTTCCCAGAAGCGGTGGATGTCGCCCATCTTGCCCCCGGACTCGGGCAGGTGCGAAAGCATGACCGGCAGCCCGGCATCCCTCTTCGCCTCGACCCTGCGCGATTCGCCGACCTTCATCGCCGTGATCTCACGCAGTTCGGTGTAGCCGCGCCGCACCACCTGGAGGTTGTTCGCCACCACGCTGCCGCCCTTGCCGCCGAACTTGATCTTCAGTTGCGCCTCGATGGCGCCGAACAGGCGCTCCTCGGTGAGGCCGGCGTTCTTCATGGTCGGGCTCGCCGCGAAGAAGGCGCCCTGGAAGGCGTTGCCCTGCATGCGCAACTGAAGTTCGGGGCTGCCGGCTTCCTCGCGGGCGATGCGGAAGGCGTCGAGGTAGAAGACACGGATGCCGTCGTCGACGATCTGCTTCTGCGCCCAGCGCGGGAAGCTCGCCCAGGTCTCCTCGCCCAGGTTGGACTGGATGATGAAATAGCCGCCCTTCTTCAAGCCGGAGAGCGGGTTGGAGTGACCGAAGACGTTCGGGTCGGGCGAGAGCACGACGTCCACGTACAGGTACTCGCAGTTGACGCGGATCGGCTCGGGAGCGGCCGAGAGGTAATACGTGGTCGGCTGGCCCTTCTTTTCCGAGCCGTACTTGGGGTTGGCCTTGATGTCCCAGCCGAGCAGCTCGAAGAGCGTCACGGCGAGGTTCTTGCCGGTGGTGATGGCGCCCCAGCCGCCCACCGAGTGCATGCGGACGGTGATCGCGCCTTCGGGCAGGAGGTTGGGATTTTCGGAGCCCCGCACCGCCAGCTCCCGGATCTTCGGGTAGGCCTCCTGCAGCTGCTGCTGGTGCACCTCGTCCTTGGGGTTGAGCGGGTCACGCACGAAGTCCACCGACAGGTAGAAGAACTTGCGCCGGGTTCCCTGCGGCAACATGTTCTCGACGGCGCCGATCAGCGCTTCGGGCTGCAGGTCGCGCGAACCGAGGCCGAAGCAACCGGAGTAGAGGCGCGGCATGTCGCCGGGACCGTAGGTGGCGTATTCCGGATAGGGCTTCGCGCCGTCGCCGGTGGCGGCGCCGTTTTCCAGGCACTTGGCCAGCGTGGCGCGCAGCTCGCGCATCAGCGGCAGGTCTTCAGCGAGGGGCTGGTCGGTGCGTTCGAGCACCGCGACGCCCTTCTTGCCGCGCAACACGTGGCCGAGCAGGTCCCCGGGGAACGGCCGGTACATCATGACGTTCACCACGCCGACCTTGAGTTTGCGCGTGCTGCGCAGGTAGTCGGCGACGGCCTCGGCCTGCACGACCATGGAACCCATGCCGACGATCAGGTAGTCGGCATCGTTCGCCCGGTGCGTGGACACGCGCTGGTAGCGCCGGCCCGTGAGCCCGGCGTACTCGCTCATGCAGCGCTCGGCGAGTTCCTCGATGTGGTCGAAGAAATAGGGCCGCTGCCCGGCCACCGCCTGCATGTGGGCGTCCTGGTTCTGCACCACGCCGCTCACCATGGGCATGTCCACGTCCCAGAGCGCCGGCACGCGGCGTCGCGTGGGGCCGTAGAGCATCCGCTGCGCGGGCGTGGGAGTCTCGATGATGTCGTCGGGGCGGCCGAGAAATTCGGCCACCAGCTCGCGCTCGGGGAGCAGCGCGGACTCGATCAGGTGGGTGGTGAGGAATCCGTCCTGGCCGACGATGGCAGGCGTCAGCGCGAGTTCGGCGAGCTTGCGCGCGACGAGGTTCAGGTCGGCGGCCTCCGTGGCGTTCTTCGCCATCACCTGGATGAACCCGGTGTCGTCGACGCAGTGGTAGTCGTCGTGGCTGCAGTGGACGTTGAGGCTGGCCTTGGTGATCGCGCGGCAACCCATGTTCAGCACGTAGGGCAGGCGCTTGCCGACGGCGCCGTAGAGCGACTCGTGCATGAAGGCCACGCCCTGGGCCGAGGAGAAGTTGGTGGCCCGCAGCCCCGTCATGGCCATGCCGGCGGTGACGCCGGCGGCCGCGTGCTCGCTCTCGGGCTCGACGAAGATGAGCGGCCGGTGGGAGATGTTGAGGTGCCCCCGGGCGACCTCCTCGGCCCAGTACTCCCCCATCTGCGTCGAGGGCGTGATGGGGTACGCGCCGGCGGCGTCCGATGCCTCGCGTTCCACGTGGATGACGGCCGTGTTGCCGTCCACGGCGTCGCGCACGCCGGGATACCGGACTGCCGCGGCCTTCGTGGCGCCGCTGCCTTGCTCCCCATGGGAGAACTGGAACAGTTTTTTCAGCATGGATCGCTCCTGGATCGGGAAATCAGTGCAGCACCGGCAGGGGCTCGCGGCGCAGGATCATCCTGGCGGCGGCACCCTTGGCGGGGCGGTCGGGGTTGTCGTACCAGACGATGGCGCCGGTCGGGCACCGGTCGATCAGGCGGCGCTCGGCGAGGTCGTTGCGCTGGTAGTCGATCACGGCGAGGTTGGCCGCGAGTTTCATGAGTCCGGGGGCGGCATCCGCGACGCACTTGCCGCAGGCGTTGCAGGCGACCTCGCAGGAGGCCTCGGCGGTGTCGCCATCGGCCAGGTTCTTGCACGCCACCCACAGCTTGCGGCTCACCGGCTCGAGCGAGAAGAGCCCCTTGGGACAGACCTCGATGCAGTCGTTGCACGCCGTGCACTTGGCGGCATCGACCACCGGCAGGCCGTGCGCATCCATGTGGATCGCATCGAAGGTGCAGACGTCGCGGCAGTCGGCGAGACCGAGGCAGCCCCAGGCGCACTCCTTGCCGCCGCCCGAAACCACGGCCGCCGCGCGGCAGGAATCGTGTCCCGCATACCGGGCACGCAGGTAGGCGACGTGGCTGCCGCCGGCGCAGGCGAGCCGCGCCACCCGCTTCTCCACCTCGCCGGCGGAAACGCCCAGCAGGTCGGCGATATCGAGGCGTTGCTCGACCGAGCTGACCGTGCATTCGGCGGGCACGACCTGGCCGGCGACGGCCTTTTCGGCAAATGCCCGGCATCCGGGCTGGCCGCAGGCACCGCAGTTGGACTTGGGAAGGAGGTTCTCCACCGCCTCGATGCGGGGATCCTCGAAGACGTAGAGCTTGCGGTTGGCGACCGCCAGGACGGCGGCGAGGCCGACGCCCAACGTTGCCATGAAGGCGCCCGCGATTGCCAGGCTGGACAGATCCATGCGTCACCCCTGCATCGAGTTGTTCGCGGCAGCGGTGCGGCGCCTGTCCCCGGGAGGGGCGCACGGCGGCGCGGCCGAAGCCATAAACGTTCCCTTGGGGTCAGCGGCCGTTGCCTTGCGGGCGCAGCGCGCAGAACCCTTCACGGCGCGGCCGGAGGTTGATTCCGGCCTACTCGACAGGGACACGAGGTGACGTCTCCCCGATGCACACGCCCGCGTTTGGGTCGCCGGCGTGCTCGTGGTCAAGTCAAGTATAGGTCATTTTCACTGCAATGCACAAATCTTGAAAATCTCGCATAAACATATAGATACCGTCAAAATGAGCACCGGCGCGAGGTGGCTCGTCAAAAAAGTTTCCAGCGCCGGCCGGGCCGGGGGAGGCGCGGCACGTCGGCCACGCCGGAACGGGACGCTGCCGGTTGATAGAATCCCCGATTCACTTTTCGCTCCGCCCCGATGCCCGACGTCCTCACGTTTCCCGGCAGTCCCTTTCGCCTGCACCGCCCGTTCGAGCCGGCCGGCGACCAGCCAGCCGCCATCGAGGCGCTGATCGAAGGCCTGAACGACGGGCTGGCCTACCAGACCCTCCTGGGCGTCACCGGGTCGGGGAAGACCTACACGATGGCCAATGTCATCGCGCGCACCGGGCGCCCGGCGCTGGTGATCGCGCCCAACAAGACGCTGGCCGCGCAGCTCTACTCCGAGATGCGCGAGTTCTTTCCCGAGAACGCCGTCGAGTACTTCGTCTCCTACTACGACTACTACCAGCCGGAGGCGTACGTCCCGTCGCGCGACCTCTTCATCGAGAAGGACAGCTCGATCAACGAGCACATCGAGCAGCTGCGCCTGTCGGCCACCAAGAGCGTGCTGGAGCGCCCCGACACGGTGATCGTGGCCACCGTCTCCTGCATCTACGGCATCGGCGACCCGGAGGACTACCAGGAGATGCGGCTCATCCTGCGCGAGCGCGACCCCGTTCCGCAGCGCGACCTCCTGCGCCGGCTGGCCGGGATGCAATACACCCGGAACGACATCGACTTCCGGCGCGGGACCTTCCGCGTGCGCGGCGACTCGATCGACATCTTCCCCGCCGAGCTCGGCGAAACGGCGCTGCGCGTGGCGCTCTTCGACGACGAGATCGAGTCGCTGACGCTCTTCGACCCGCTCACCGGACGGCTCGGCCAGAAGGTGCCGCGCTTCACGGTCTACGCCAAGAGCCACTACGTGACGCCCCGCGAAACGGTGCTCAATGCCATCGAGTCGATCAAGGTGGAACTGCGCGAGCGGCTCGATTACTTCCAGAAGGAAGGCAAGCTCCTGGAACTGCAGCGCCTGCAGCAGCGCACGCATTTCGATCTCGAGATGATGAACGAGCTGGGCTTCTGCAAGGGCATCGAGAACTACTCGCGGCATCTTTCGGGCCGCGCCCCCGGCGAGCCGCCGCCGACCCTCATCGACTACCTGCCGTCGAACGCGCTCCTCGTCATCGACGAGAGCCACGTCACCATCCCGCAGGTCGGCGGCATGTACAACGGCGACCGCTCGCGCAAGGAGACGCTGGTCGCCTACGGCTTCCGCCTGCCGTCCGCGCTCGACAACCGGCCGCTCAAGTTCCAGGAATTCGAGCGCCAGATGCGCCAGGCCATCTTCGTCTCGGCCACGCCGTCCGACTACGAGTCGAAGCACGCCTCGCAGGTCGTCGAGCAGGTGGTGCGGCCGACCGGGCTCGTCGACCCGCAGGTGACCGTGCGCCCGGCGAGCACGCAGGTGGACGACCTGCTCTCCGAGGTGACCAGGCGCACGGCGGTGAACGAGCGGGTGCTGGTGACCACGCTCACCAAGCGCATGGCCGAGGATCTCACCGACTACCTGGCCGAGCATGGCGTGAAGGTGCGCTACCTGCACTCCGACATCGACACGGTGGAGCGGGTCGAGATCATCCGCGACCTGAGGAAGGGCCTCTTCGACGTGCTGGTCGGCATCAACCTGCTGCGCGAGGGCCTCGACCTGCCGGAAGTGTCGCTGGTGGCGATCCTCGATGCCGACAAGGAGGGGTTCCTGCGCTCGGCGCGCTCGCTCATCCAGACGATCGGCCGCGCGGCCCGCCACATCAACGGCTCGGCGATCCTCTATGCCGACCGGATGACCGACTCGATGGTCGCGGCCATCGGCGAGACGGAGCGGCGGCGCGCCAAGCAGGTGGCCTTCAACCTCGCCAACGGCATCGAGCCCGTCGGCATCTCCAAGCGCATCAAGGACATGATCGACGGCGTGTACGACGCCGACGAGGCGAAGGAGTCGAAGCGCGTCGCCAAGGAAATGGCGGCCATCGAGTCGCTGGGCGAGAAGCAGCTC
>CAZOIB010000252.1:0-3025 GCA_964579785.1 uncultured Lysobacter sp.
CGGCACAAGGTCGAGGAGCTGATCGAGGAGGAGGAGGGGAGCTTCAACCGCTACAAGGGCTGGCTCGCCGCCTTCCTCACGGCCGTCGCGGTGGGCACCTCCGCGTTCCACCTCTATGCGGCGTACGGGATCGTCCGCACCGACCTGCTGCGCGGCATCCACGTGGGGCTCGTGCTGTTCCTGTCGTTCATGTACTTCCCGCTGGCGAAGCGCTTCCGGCACCGCCTCATGTGGTTCGACGTGGCCCTGGCGCTGCTTTCCGTCACGGTGATCGGCTGGATGATCCACCAGGGCGACGCGTTCACCGACCGCAACACGAGCCCCGAGACCTGGGACATGGTGTTCGGCGTGGCGCTCATCCTTCTCGTGATCGAGGCGACGCGGCGCACCTCCGGCTGGATCATGCCGATCGTCATCGCCTTCTTCATCGCCTACGCGTTCGCCGGGCCCTGGCTGCCGCACCCCTGGACGCACCGCGGCTACGACATCGCGCGGCTCGTGGGCCACATGTACATGACGCTCGAGGGGATCTTCGGCACCGCCGTCGACGTCTCGGCGACGCTGATCATCCTCTTCACCATCTACGGCGCCTTCCTGCAGTACTCGGGCGCCGGGAAGTTCTTCCTCGACTTCTCCTTCGCCGTCATGGGCGGCAAGTCGACCAGCGCCGGGCGCGCGGTGGTGATGGCCTCGTTCCTCCTCGGGGGGCCGTCGGGATCCGGCGTGGCGACGACGGTGACCATCGGTTCGGTGGCCTATCCGATGCTCGCGAAGAGCGGCTACGAGCCGGCCGCGGCCGGGGGGCTCCTGGCCGCCGGCGGCCTGGGCGCGATCCTCTCCCCGCCGGTGCTCGGCGCGGCCGCGTTCCTCATCGCGGAGTTCCTCAAGATCTCCTACCTCGAAGTGATCAAGATGGCGGTGATCCCGACCGTCCTCTACTACTTCTCGCTTTACTTCATGGTCGAGCTGGACGCGCGCAAGTACGGCATGAGCCAGGCGGTGTTCGCGGGAGTGGAAAGCGCCTGGACGCTTTCGAAGCGCTACTGGTACCACTTCCTGTCGCTCGCCTCGATCGTCGTGTTCATGATGATGGGCTTCTCGCCCACGCTCTCCGTGTTCTGGGCGACGGTGACCGCGTTCGCGGTGAGCTTCCTGCACCGCGAGTCGGCGCTCTACCCGCGGCGCTTCGTCAAGGCGATGGAAACGGGCACCACGGGCGTGCTGAACGTCGCGGCCACCTGCGCCTCGGCGGGCATCATCGTCGGCGTCGTCACGCTGACCGGGCTGGGGCTCAAGTTCTCCTCGATCGTCATCGACTACGCCGGCGGCAGCCTGGCGCTCACCGCCCTCTACACGGCGCTGATCGTCTGGATCGTCGGCCTCGCGGTGCCGGTGACGGCCTCCTACATCATCTGCGCGGTGATCGCGGCACCCGCGCTCATCACGCTGGGCGTTCCCGACTACGCCGCGCACATGTTCATCTTCTATTACGCGCTGCTCTCCGAGGTGTCGCCGCCGACGGCCCTCTCGTGCTTCGCGGCGGCGGCGATCACCGGGGCGGACCCCTACCGGACCACGCTGCAGGCCTGGAAATACACCATGCCGGCATTCGTGGTGCCGTTCTTCTTCGTGCTCGATCCGCTGGGCACCGGGGTGTTGCTGAAGATGCCGCCTGGCGCCTCGTACGCCGACGTGGGCTGGGTCATCTTCCTCATCTTCGTGGCCATCACCGCGCTGGCCGCGGGGCTGCAGGGCTGGCTCATCCGCAAGACCAACTTCGTCGAGCGCACGCTGCTCGTCCTCTCCGGCGCCCTCGTCATCATCCCGGCCGGCAACCTCGACGCCATCGGCGTCGGGCTCCTGGCCGTGGTGTTCGTCCTCCAGCTGTTGCGCAGGAAGCCGCCCGTGCCGGATACCCCATGAACGATCGCCTGCTCCCCGCCCCCCTGCTGGACCTGATGTGCCGCGCGCTCGAGCGTTCCGGCGCGACGCCCGCGATGGCGGCCGCCACGGCCGCGGCACTCGTGGCCGCGGAGCTGGATGGCATTCCCTCGCACGGGGCGTCGCGCATCCCGCAATACTGCGGGCACGTGAAGAACGGGCGCGCGACCGGGACGGCGGTCCCGAAGGTGGTGCGCGAGCGGGGCGGGGCGTGCCTGGTGGACGCGGGCGGCGGGCTTGCGTTCGAGGCCTGCGCGCTGGCCGTGCGCGAAGCGATCGCGCGCGCGCGGAGCCACGGCGTGGCGTTCGCCTCGGTGACCAACAGCAACCACTTCGGCGTGGCCGCATTCCACGCCGAGCCGATCGCGCAGGCCGGGCTCGTCGGGCTCGCCTTCGGCAATTCGCCGGCGGCGATGCCGATGTGGGGCGGCAAGCGCGCGCTCTTCGGCACCAATCCCATCGCCGCCGCGTTTCCGCGCCGCGCCGCGCCGCCCGTCGTGGTCGACCTGAGTCTTTCGGAAGTGGCGCGCGGCAAGCTCATGCTCGCCGCCCGCGAGGGCAAGGCCATCCCGCCGGGCTGGGCGCTCGACAAGGACGGCAACCCGACCACGGATGCGCGGGCCGGGCTCGAGGGCATGATGCTGCCCGCCGGGGGCGCCAAGGGCGCGATGCTCGCCCTCACCGTCGAGCTCCTGGTATGCGCCCTCTCGGGTGCGGCCTTCGGCTTCGAGTCGGACAGCTTCTTCACCGATGCCGGCCGCCCGACGCGCATCGGCCAGGCATTCCTCGCGATCGATCCCGACGCGCTGGCGGGCCGCGAGGTGTTCCTCGAGCGCATCGAGACGCTGGTCGCGACGATGCTCGCGGATTCCGGCGTGCGCCTTCCCGGGGACCGCCGGCGCGCCAATCGCGCGCGCCTCGCCGCGGAGGGCATCGCCATCGCGCCGGACCTGATGGCGAAGATCCGCGCACTGGCCGGGGAGGCATAGGGATATGCCTCCGTTCCAGGCCTGCGTGCGCGCGCCCTTCGGGACGATCGGCATATCCGCAACGCAGTCGCACGTGACCGGTATCCGCTACCTGT
>CAZOIB010000253.1:0-3673 GCA_964579785.1 uncultured Lysobacter sp.
CGCAGGGCATCGTCGCCGGCAAGGTCACCGGCGAGGCCTTCGGCCGCATGATCGCCGCGGACCACAAGCGCTTCGCCGACATCGTCAAGCGCGCGGGCGTCGAGCCCGAGTAAGCGCGCAGGAAGGCGCGCCATGGGCGCAGCGAAGGACGCCGTCGTCTTCCTGGGCGGCGGCGCGGTCGGCAGCTATACCGGCGGCATGCTCGCCGCCGCGGGCCACGAGGTGGTCCTCATCGACGGCTGGCCCGAGCACGTGGAGGCGATCCGCGCGCAGGGCTTGCGGATCGTTTCCCCGGAAGGAGAGCAGGTCGTCCGTCCGGAGGCCTGGCACCTGGGCGAGGCGCTGCGGCTGCGCGAGCGCACGCCGGAGGCCGCCTTCCTCACCGTGAAGCTCTACGACACCGCGTGGGCGGCGGCACTGCTCGCGCAGTGGCTCGCGCCGCCGGTGCCGGTGGTGACGCTGCAGAACGCGCTGGTGGAAGACGTGGTCGCGCAGGCGGTGGGCTGGGGCCGCGTGCTGGGCTGCATCGGCGGCGGCATGGACGTGTCGCTGCGCGCGCCCGGCGTGGTGCAGCGCTCGCGCCGCCGGCACGCGACGGCGGCGCCGGTCTACAAGGTCGGCGAGGCGCATGGCCGCATCACCCCGCGCGCCGAGCGCATCGCCGAGCTGCTGAGCGATGTCGATCGCGCCGTGGCGACGCCCGACCTGTGGAGCCACCGCTGGGAAAAGCTCTGCGCCAACGCGATGACCACGGGTCTGTCGGGTCTCTCCGGCTACAGCCTGAAGGACGTCTACACGCGCGAGGACACGCGGCGCCTCGCGGTGCGCCTGGGCGCCGAGGCGCTCGCGGTGGGCGAGGGCCTGGGATTCTCCGTGCCGAAGCTCTTCGGCGTGGCGGCCGCGACGTGGCGCGCCGCGGGCGAGGGCGATGCTGCAGCGCACGCGGCGGCGATGGATGCGCTCGCCGCGCAGGCCGCGAGCATGGTGGAAGGCGGCATGTCCGGCACGCTGCAGGATCTCCTGAAGAAGCGGCCGAGCGAGGTGGACTACCTCAACGGCTACGTGGCGCGGGAGGGAAGCCGGACGGGCGTGCCCGCGCCGACGCACGGCAGGGTTGCGAAACTCATTCGCGCGGTGGAGCGCGGCGAGCGCGCCATCACGCCGGAAGCGATTAAACTGATTGGAGAGGAGGCAACATGAAACTGCTGAAGAAAACCGTTCTCATTCTCGCGGGGCTCGCGTTCGCGTCGCAGGCGTTCGCCCAGGCTTATCCGAGCAAGCCGATGAAGCTGCTGATCGGCTTCGCCGCGGGCGGCCCCACCGACGTGATCGGCCGCATCCTCGCCGCGGACCTCTCCGCCTCGATGGGGCAGACGATGATCGTGGAGAACAAGACCGGCGCCTCGGGCATGATCGCCACGCAGGAGGTGAAGCGCGCGGCGCCCGACGGCTACACGCTCTACATGACGACGCTCACGCACAGCGTGAACGCCATCCTGCACGCGGAGAAGAAGCCCTACGACCCGATCGCCGACTTCACGCCGATCGGCCTGGTCTGCTACCTGCCGCTGGTGATGGTCACCAAGGGCGACTCCGCCTACAACAAGCCGCAGGACGTCATCGCGCAGGCGAAGGCGAAGCCGGGCGAGGTCAGCTACGGCTCGTCCGGCAGCGGCGGCTCGGCGCACCTCGCGGGCGCGCTGGTGGAGGCGCTCACGCAGACGAAGATGATCCACGTGCCGTTCAAGGGGAACGCCCCGGCGCTCACCGAGGTGATGGCCGGCCGCGTGGACTTCATGTTCTACCCGATGATCGGCATCTCCGACCTCGTCGCGCAGAAGCGCCTGAAGGTGATCGGCGTGAGCACCGAGAAGCGCCTGCCGGAGTTCCCCGGCGTGCCGACGATGTCCGAGGGCGGCTTCCCGGGCTTCGAGGAATACACCCAGGGCCTGGGCGTCGTCGGCCCGGCCGGCCTGCCCGCCGCGGTAGTGGCAAGGCTGAACGAGGGCATCCGCGCCTCGCTCGCGCGGCAGGAGACGAAGGACAAGCTGAAGACGCTGGGCGCCATCGCCGACGCCGGCAGTTCGCCCGCCTACTTCCGCGACTGGCTCGGCAAGGACCTCGAGCGCTGGGCACGCGTCATCAAGGCGGCGAACGTCAAGGCGGAGTAAGTCCCCGGATGGAAGACGAGGTCCTCGCGAGGGTCGACGACGGCCTGCTGCGGGTCTCCGTCAACCGTCCGGAAAAGCGCAACCCCCTTTCCCGCGCGGTCCTGGCGAAGCTGCGCCAGGCCTTCGTCCTTAACCGCGGCGACGAGGTCGGCCTCGCGCTCCTCACCGGCGCGGGCGACAAGAGTTTCGCCGCCGGCGGCGACCTGCGCGACCTGGAACAGGTGCGCACGCTGGAGGAAGCGCGCGAGCTCTTTGACCTGGGCTGCGGCGCCATGCAGGCGATCCGCGAATTCCCGGTGCCGGTGGTCGCCGCGCTCAACGGCCTGGCGCTGGGCGGCGGCGCGGAACTCGCCGTGGCCTGCGACCTGCGGATCGCCGCGCCGCACGCGCGCATCGGCTTCGTGCAGGGCACGCTCAATATTCCCACCGCCTGGGGCGGCGGCAGCGACCTCGTCGCCATCCTCGGGCCCGCGCGCGGGCTGGAGCTGCTGGCGAGTTCCCGCATCCTCCCGGCGGCCGAAGCGCAGGCCGCGGGCCTCGTCGAGGCGGTCGCGCCCGAGGGCGAGCCCTTCGCGGACTTCGTCGAGCGCTGGATCGCGCCGCTGCGCCGCCAGCGCCCGCAGGTGATGCGCGCGTTCAAGTGGCAGGCCGCGGCGCACAAGCTGGGCTTGGGCCGCGGTCGGATCGAGTCCCGCGACCGCGAGAACTTCGCCGAGGCCTGGTGCCACGACGACCACTGGCGGGCGGCGGCGAACGTGCTGAAGAAGGAGTCGAAATGAACGCGAGAGACAAGCCGCGCTATGTGACGCCCTCCGGCATCGAAGTGCCCGAGGTGGTGACGCGCGACATGGTGCCCGGCGGGGATCCGGAGTTGCCGGCGCAGTATCCCTTCACGCGCGGCATCTTCCCGGACGGCTTCCGCGGCCGGCCCTGGACCATCCGCCAGTATTCCGGCTTCGGCTCGGCGGAGGAATCCAACCAGCGCTACCGTTTCCTGCTGGAGCAGGGCCAGACGGGCCTCTCGGTCGCGCTCGACCTGCCTACGCAGTGCGGCTACGACCCGGACGACGCCATGGCGCGGCCGGAGGTGGGCAAGGTGGGCGTGTCGCTCTTCTCGCTCTCGGAGATGGAGACGCTCTTCGCGGGCATCGACCTCGGGGCCATCTCGACTTCCTTCACCATCAACGGCACCGCGGCGATCATCTACGCCATGTACCTCGCCGCCGCGGACAAGCAGGGCGTGCCGCGCGAGAAGCTCACGGGCACCATCCAGAACGACATCCTGAAGGAATACGTCGCGCGCGGCACCTGGATCTTCCCGGTCCGTCCGTCGATGCGCCTGATCGCCGACTCGATCCTCTATTCCAACAAGGTGACGCCGCGCTTCAATGCCATCTCGATCGCGGGCGCGCACGTGCGCGACGCGGGCTGCACCGCGGTGGAGGAGATGGCCTACACGCTCGCCAACGGCCTCGCCTACGTGGACGAGCTGATCCGGCGCG
>CAZOIB010000254.1:0-2374 GCA_964579785.1 uncultured Lysobacter sp.
CAGGCCCTCGTCGAGGCGGTCCATCGCCACTCCCTCGGGGCCTCCAAAGCCGGACCCCTGTCAAGCGGAAAATTTTCGCCGAAGTGATTGCCTATTCACATGTTGCTTGTTCTCGGCGGATTCTTGCTGCGTCGCCGCACCACGGGGTGCTGTTTTGTAAAAGCCTTTCCGATCAACTGCTTGGAACGACATTCTCGCCGGCCAGGTGAGAAATGAGCCGCAAGTCCCCTTCCGCCTCGCGTGCGGAGCGCAAGAAACCCACAGAGTTATCCACAGGCTTTCGGGCACCCTGAAGGCGGGCCCTTCCGCGCCATGAAAATCGTCCGCGTCGCCCTCGACGTCCCCCTCGAACAGACGTTCGATTTTCTCGTCCCGGAGGGCCTCGACCCGGCGCGCGGCAGCCTCGTGATCGTGCCTTTCGGGCGCACGGCCAAGGTTGGCGTCGTGATCGGCCGGGCCACGCGGTCGGACGTTCCCCCGGACCGCCTGCGCAGCCTTGCCAGGGTGATCGATGACGTGGCGCCTCTCGTCGAACGCGACTTCGAGCTGCTGGAATTCTGCGCGGCCTACTACCAGCGCCCACTGGGCGAGGTGATCCACGCAAGCCTGCCGCCGCGCCTGCGCCAGGCGAAGCGCCGCGCGATCAAGCCGGCAGCGCAGACGCCATCGGCATCGGGACCCTTCGCCTCGCCCGTCACCGCCACACCCGCCCAGGAAGAGGCGGTCGCGCGCATCCGCGCAGGCATCGGGCGTTTCCATCCGGTGCTGCTCTCCGGCATCACCGGCAGCGGCAAGACGGAGGTGTACCTGCGGCTCATCGCCGAGGTGCTGGCGGCCGACCGACAGGCGCTCTACCTGGTGCCGGAGATCGGCCTCACGCCGCAGCTCGAGTCGCGCGTGCGCGAGCGCTTCCCCGGCGTGGCGATCGTGGCTGCGCACAGCCACCTCGGCGAGGGCGAGCGCGCGGCGGCGTGGCTCGCGGCGCAGTCGGGGCGGGCGCGCATCGTCCTGGGCACGCGCCTCGCCGCACTGGCGCCGATGCCGGAACTCGGCCTCATCGTCGTCGACGAGGAACACGATCCGTCCTACAAGCAGCACGAGGGCCTGCGCTATTCCGCCCGCGACGTGGCCGTGCGGCGCGCGCAGATGGCGGCCATCCCCGTCGTGCTCGGCTCGGCCACGGCCTCCCTCGAGACCTGGGCCAACGCGAAGCTCGGGCGCTACCTTCTGCTCGAACTGAAGGAGCGGGCGCTGGCCGCCGCGCGGCTGCCGGCGGTGCGCACCGTCGACACGCGCGCCGACCTGCCGGTCGACGGGCTCACCGATGCGCTGCTGCGGGCCCTGCGCGGGCGGCTGGCGAAAGGCGAGCAGAGCCTCGTCTTCCTCAACCGCCGCGGCTTCTCGCCGGTGCTCTTCTGCCGCTCCTGCGCTTGGCACTCGGCGTGCACGCGCTGCAGCGCCAACCTCGTCCTGCACCTGAAGGCGGGGGAGCTGCGCTGCCACCACTGCGGGCACCGCGAGCGCGTGCCCGCGCGCTGCCCCGGCTGCGGCAGCGCCGACCTGGCGCCCGTGGGACACGGCACGCAGCGCATCGAGGCTGTCCTGCGCGCGGCGTTGCCCGAAGCGCGCATCGCCCGTGTCGATCGCGACTCGACTTCGCGCAAGGGCGCCTTCGCGGAGATGCTGGGGCAGATGCGCGAGGAGAAGATCGACATCCTCGTCGGCACGCAGATGCTCGCGAAGGGCCACGACTATCCGCGCCTCACGCTGGTGGGCGTGATCGACGCCGACTGCGCGCTCTACAGCGTCGACTTCCGCGCCTCCGAGCGGCTCTTCTCGCTCCTGACCCAGGTGGCCGGGCGCGCCGGGCGGGCCGGGGAGCCGGGCGAGGTGCTGATCCAGACCGACTTTCCGACGCTCCCGCTCTACGCCGCGGTGGCCGCGCACGACTACGCCGCCTTCGCCGATGCCGCGCTCGAGGAGCGGCGCCTCGCGCAGTTCCCCCCCTATGCGCACATCGCCCTGCTGCGCGCCGAATCGAAGCATGCGGGCGACGCGGGCGCGTTCCTGCGCGTCGCCGCCCGGCTCGCGCACGGCATCGGCGGCAAGGTCGAGGTGTTCGACCCGGTGCCCGCCCCGCTGGAGCGCAAGGCCGGCTTCGAGCGCGCCCAGCTCCTCGTGCGTGCCGCCTCGCGCGCAGCGCTGCAGCCCTTCCTGCGACGCTGGAAAGCCGCCCTCGACGAGCGCGCCGAGCGGCGCGTGCGCTGGTCCCTCGACGTCGACCCGCAGGAATCCTGACTTTGTACCGGGTTCATGTACCGGGGTCGCGAACCCGGTTCATGTACCCGGTAGAATGGCGGTGTGTGGGGGATTG
>CAZOIB010000255.1:0-8713 GCA_964579785.1 uncultured Lysobacter sp.
CTCGCGGAGTTCCTCTTCGAACGCCGCGCCGACGCGCTCGGCAGCTTGCGCGTGGGGCCCGGCAAGCTGACAGTCAAGCAGAAGCTGCATCGCACGCCTTACGTGCAGTACTGGCACCCGGAACGCGAATTCGAGTGGCGATCGCGTGGGAACTGGACCTTCAAGACGCCCGTGGCCGACCGGTCGTTCGACTCTTCCGACAGCGGCACGAGCTGGTCGAACGATACTTCGCCATCCACGCGGGCAACCGCCGTGGCGGCCGGTGCCGCGGTCGCCGGGCTCGGCGGCACGTTCGACGGAGGAGGGGCCTCCGCCGGCTGGGATGGCGCCTCCGCGGGAAGCGTGGCCGCGGGTGATGCGGGTGTCGCAGGCGGCGCAGCAGGCGATTCAGGAGAGGACTCTGGCGGCACGTCGGGCCATTCGGGCAGTGATGCCGGCGGCGATTCGGGTGCGACGGCGTACTGAATGACGTTTGCCGGCCTTCTCGTCGCGCGATCCGTCACGGGTGCGGTGCCCTTGCGCGATGTCCGCGGGCCGGTCCGCGTGATCGTGCCTTCGCTCGCGCGCGGCGGTGCCGAGCGCATCGTCGTCGAATGGCTCGCGGCCGAAGCGCGGCGCGGACGCGCAATCGAACTGGCGCTCCTGCACCGTCGCATTCATGAGTATTCGCCGCCGCCGCATGTGACCGTCCTGCGTCGAGGATTGGAGCCGCTGGAGCAGTTCGTGGACAACCTGGGGCATCGATGGGGCGGTACCGGCGCGCCGCCGGTCGCCACGCACCTCGTTGCCGACGTGCTGCTGGCGCGGCTTTGGGCGGCCGGCGTGCGCACGGTACCGGTGGTCCACAACACGCGCGAAGGCTGGCGCAACAGCCCGGCCGCCTGGCCCGTGACCGGCGTGCCCATGGCCATCGCCTGCGCCGAGACCGTGCGCGGGCAGGTGGCGGCAGGTGGCTGCCGCGTTCCCGTCATTGCCGTGCGCCACCGTCCCCAGGTCGGGGCCATGGCCACCGACTGGATGCATCGGGAAACCCTGCGTGCCCGTCTCGGCATCGCGGCCGACGCGTTCGTGATCGGGGCCGTAGGTGCGATGAAGCCGCAGAAGGACTACGTGCGCGCCGTGGAGATCCTGGCGCGGATCCGGCACGAGCGGGACGCGGTGCTCGTTCTCGTGGGTGGCGTTCCCGATGATGCGGGACTGGCGGAACTGGACCGTGTCGCGGAGGCCGCCGCGCGCCTGGGCGTGGCCGCCAGCCTGCGCCTGCCCGGCTTCGCCGACCCGGTCGATCCGTGGTACGCGGCATTCGACGTCCTGCTCAACGTGAGCCGGCACGAAGGCCTGTCGATGGCAACCGCGGAGGCACTTGCCGCCGGGTTGCCGGTGGTTGCGACGGATGTCGGCGGGCAGCGCGAACTGGTCCATCGCGCGCTGACGCTGCTGCCGGCTGCAGCGCCCGCGGAGGTCTTTTCCGCCGTGCTGGCGCGGCTGCCGGTGCGTGCCTCGTTGCAGGCCGATCCTGCGCCGCGATACCCGCGCGCCTGGTCGGTTGCCTTGGGTCACCGAGCGCAGACGGGAGAGCGTCTCGACGTGCTTTTCGTGACCGCCAACCTGAGCGCCGGCGGCGCGCAGCGCTCGCTCGTGAATCTCGCGACGACGCTCGTTTCCCGCCGCCGCATCGCGGTAGCGGTGTGCGGCGAAAGCACGCACCGCGAGTTCCCGGAGCGGATGGCCCTTGCCGGAATCGAATGCTTCCGCCCCGCGCCGTCTGCGGATCCGTTCGACGTGGCCGAGGCCATCGTCGCGCAGGCGACCGCCCGGGGCGCGCGGACGGTGTGCTTCTGGAACGCAGATGCGCGCGTGAAGCTGCTCGCGGCGCGATTCCTGCCGCCACGCACGAGGCTCGTGGATGCCTGCCCGGGTGCGTACGCCTTTGCGGAGCTGGAAGCCGCCTCCGCGCTCGGCGAGGCGCTCGCGTTCGGCCCGTGCGACTACTACGCCCGGCTCGACGTGCTCGTGACCAAGTTCCACGACGCTGCGGCGCCGGCGTGCAGATGCGTCGCGGTCGTGCCCAACGGCGTGGCCCTGCTTCCGGTTGCGCGGCGCGCTTCGGGACAGCCCCGCTTCCTGGTGAGCGGGCGCATCGCGCCCAGCAAGCGACTGGAGACCATCCTCGAGGCGTTTCGCCAGCTGGTGCGCGATCTTCCGGGCGCTTCGCTCCTCGTTGCGGGCCAGGCCGAACCGCGGCACGCGGGGTACCTGCAGGAGATCCTCGATCTCGCTCGCGGCCTGCCGGTCGACTTTCTCGGCGCGCAACCCGGGCTTGCCTGCCTCGAGGGGCCCTGCACGGCAGCCGTCGTCCTCGGCACGAACCAGGGGTGTCCCAATGCGGTGCTCGAGGCGATGGCCGCGGGCATCGCGGTGATCGCGAACGCGAGCGGAGGCACGCCTGAACTCGTGCACGACGGCGCCACCGGCTGGCTCCTGCCCGAGTCGTGCACGGCCGGGGAACTGGCGCACGCGATGGCGCAGACAGCCGCAGACGCGGGCCGGGTGGCACGATACGGCGAGGCCGCGCGGGCGCATGTCGCGAGCCATTATTCGCTCGAAGCGATGGCGGTGCGCTATCTTTCTCTTTTCGACACTCCCGAACAGCCGCAAATGCATTCCGTGCAGGACCCAGCCCCGCATGCCTTCCCCCGGCTTCGCACTGCCTGAGCACGAGCTGCGCCTCGCCCTGAACGACGAGGTGCACGCCCGTCCTCCGGTGCGGCTCGCGGGCGTCCAGCACGTCGTCTACCTGGCCGTGCGGCACCAGCCGGAAGACCGTGCCCTGCACCGGCAGGTCCTGGCGCGCATCGCGCAGGGCGCGGGCAGCGCCATCGAGGGAGCCGTGGACCATGCCGTGGTGCAGCTCGCCGCGGGACTGCGCTTCAAGTGGGAAGGGCATGCGGAGTTCTCCAGCTACACCTTCTTCGCCGCCGACGCGACGGACCTCGCGCCTGCCCAGGTCCTCGAGCGTGCGGGCTGGCCTGCGCTTGCGCAGTCGATGCCCGGCGAGATCCTCGTGGCGGCCTCGATCCGCCTCGTTCCGTTCAGCGGTTCGTCGCCGCCGGCTGACGCCTTCCGCACCCCGGCCGACACGGTCGTCGGGGGCGCGGTGGCCGAAGGGCGCGGCTGGGGCTACACCGACTTCCGCATCCGCGAGGATGGCTTCACGCACTTCCTCCTGCTCAACCGCGAGATGGGGCTCGGGCAGGCGGGGCGCATGGTGCAGCGCCTGCTCGAGATCGAGACCTACCGCATGATGGCCCTGCTCGCCTTTCCGGTGGCGCGCAAGGCGGCGCCCGATCTCGGCGCGATGGAATCGGAACTGGCTGCCATCGTGGGGCGCATCGCGGGAGCCACGCCACAGGACGAGGCGCGGCTGCTGGACGACCTCACGCGCCTGGCCGCGCGCGTGGAGCACCTGCAGAGCGCCACACGCTTCCGCTTCGAGGCCGCGGAGGCCTACGAGGCGCTGGTGATGCGCCGCCTCGGCGAGCTGCGCGAGGTGCGCATTCCCGGGCTTTCGACGATCGAGGAGTTCCTGCACCGCCGGCTGGCGCCGGCGATGGCCACCTGCCGCAGCGCCTCGCGGCGCATCGGCAACCTCGCGGAGCGGGTCACGCGGGCCAGCGCGCTGCTGCGCACCCGGGTCGACATCGAGCGCGAGCAGCAGAACCTCAAGGTCCTCGAGGCGATGAACCGCCGCGGACGCCTGCAGTTGCGGCTGCAGCAGACGGTGGAAGGACTGTCGGTGGTCGTCATCACCTACTACGGCGTCTCGCTGGTGGGAGTGCTGGCCAAGGCCGTCAAGGCAGGGGGCATCGACTGGAATCCCGAGCTGGTGATGGGCATCGCCGTGCCCTTCGTCGCCGCGGCCGTCTTCGGCGGCGTGCATCGCGTGCGCAAGGCCCTCGAGGGCGGAGAAAAGGGGGGGGCATGAGCGTCGAGGCATTCGCGTTCTGTCCGCGCTGCGCCCGGCCGCTCGTGGAGCGCGCCATCGCCGACGACGGTGGCGATGCCGTCGTGCGGCGCGCGTGTTCCGACGACGCCTGTGGGTTCGTGCAGTGGGGCAATCCCGTGCCCGCCGTCGGGGCGCTGGTCGAGCACGAAGGCGAGATCATCCTCGCGCGCAACCGCGCCTGGCCCGCGGGCTGGTTCGCGCTCGTCACCGGCTACCTCGAAAGCCGCGAGGATCCCGCGGCCGCGGTGGTGCGCGAAGTGAAGGAGGAACTCGGGCTCGACGTCGTCGCCTCGAGCCTCATCGGCAACTACATCTTCGAGCGCAAGAACGAGGTCATGCTCTGCTACCACGCCGTGGCCACCGGCACGGTCACGCTGGGAGCCGAGCTCGCCGAGTACCGGCGCTACGCACCTGCGGACCTCAAGCCATGGCCGCGCGCGACCGGGTTCGCCGTGGCCGACTGGATGCGTGGGCGCGGGCTCGCCGTCGAATTCGTCGACTTCAAGACGACCGGTGCGGAACGGACATGAGCGCCAGGCCATCCGCAAGTCCGGAGGGGGAAGCGAGGATCATCGCCTACCTGCGCCACGCCGGGCTCGCGCAGGTCGAGGGGCACGAGGGCGAGATCGCGCTCGCCATCGGCGACTTCCTCGAGGCGATGAGCGACAAGGTCGCGATCGATGCGCCGGGCACCCTCTACACGTACCAGGTGCCCATGCTCTCGGAAGACGGCGCGTGCTCGATGCTCGACGAGCTCGCGCCCGTGCCCTATGACCTCACCGGCATCCTCGGCGGGCGCAGCGCCCAGACGACGCGGCGGCTCGCGCTGCTGGAGCGCCTCGTCGAGCGCGCGCAGGAGACGACGGGTTCGGACTGGCTGGGCATCTACCAGCGGCGAGTGGGTCCGGCGGGATCGCCTGTCCTGGTGAAGCTCTCCTACGTCGGGCGGCCGAGCCGTGCCGAGTTTCCGCTCACGCCGGAGTTCGCCACGGGGAGCTCCAACAGCACGGTCGGGCTCACCGGGCGTGCACTGGTGATCGACGACGTGCGGCGGCACGTCGAGGGCGGCGGCGGCTTCTACGTATGCGACGGAGAAGTGCAGTCGGAGGCCTGCCTGCCGCTCCTCGATGATGCCGGCACGGTGCTCGGGATCGTCGATGCCGAGGCGAGAGCGCGCGCGTTCTACGGGCCGACGCGCCTTGCGACGCTGGCTGCGCTCGCGATCGTCGCCGCTGCCGTGCTGCCCTGATCCGCCCCATGACCGGCCCGGCACCGGCTGCAGGCGCGGGCGCATCCATTGCACCGGAGCCGGGACAGGCGCCGCTGGTCTCATGCCTCTGCGTCACCCGCGACCGGCCGCAGATCCTGCGGCGCGCGGTGGATCCTCTACGACGTTGCGCGCGATTGCGCCTATGTCTCGACGCACCGTCCGTGGGAAGGAAGCCTGGTTTGCGGAGCGGTCGGCAGTGCCGCCCTATGCCGATCGCGCGCGCGGCGAGGATACGCCGGTGATCCGCGCGTTGCTCGACGAGGGGCGGGTGGTGGCGATCGACCAGCCCGGGCTGTACGTCTACGTCTACCACGGCGCGAACACGTGGGACCGCGGGAATTTCGAGCGCAACCTGGTCGCCCACGCCACGCGTCTCGCCCCGCACGAGGAAGCGCAGGTGCGGGCCCTGCTCGCGGGCACGGCCCGCGGATCTTAGGTTTCAGTCCGCGCGCGAGCCGATCGACGCGCAGAACCCGTTCACCTCCGCATGCAGGTCGAGCGCCTCTGCGGCACTCGCGAGCGCGGTTGCGTGAAAGTGGTTGGGCCGGGCGGGTGTGGAGCCGATCGGCGCGAATTTCGTCACGAACCTGCGTGCCTGGCTCTCCCAGGCGAACCCGAGCCGCCCGCGCGAGGCGTGCGCCAGCAGGATGTCAGTGTCCACCGCCAGCCGGAGCCCGGCGCGGTGCGCGCGCAGGCAGAAGTCGAGGTCGTAGAAGTGGAAGCCGTCGAAAGTCGCCGCGTCGAAGCCGATGCGGCGTGCGGCGGAGGTCCGGGCGGCCAGGAAGCAGCCGTCGAGCCCCTGCATGCCGCCGACGAGCCCGCCGCGCAGGGCGAGCAGCGAGAAGCCCCAGGTCGACGCGGCCGAGGAGCCGTGCACGAGCCAGCCGGAAAGCGCAGCCTGCCCGGCCCATCCCAGCGTCGGCCCCGCGAGCGTGCGTGTTCCGGCGATGCCCACGACGTCGGCGCGGGCCAGGGCGCGCGCCAGGGCCCTGTCGAGCTGCGGCGTGAGGATCTCGACATCGTCATGGACGAACACGATCGCCTCGCCGCGCGCGGCGGCCAGCGCGTCGTTGTAGGCCTGAGCGAGGGAGCGCGGGGCGAGCAGCTCGATGGACTCGTACCCCGGGGCGAGAGATCTGCGCAACGACTCCCGGAGCCGCGCGAGCCTGCCGGCGTCGACGCTGCAGGTCACGACCGTCAACGTGAGGGGAGGGACCGCGCTGCGCTCGACCGGTGGAGCGGCAAAGAGGCGCCGGCCGTCGCGGACGTTCTCGACGAGCGCCTGGAAGACGAACTCGACCACCCGCGGATCGGCGTCGGGGAGCTTCAGCTCCGAAAAGGCCGTCCGGCTGGCGACGGCATCGCCGCGCGCTTGCGCGCAAAGGCCGTTCACGACGAGCGCCGGAACGAAGCCCGGCTGCATGGCGAGGGAGCGCCCGGCCTGCTCGGCCGCCGCCTGGAGTTCGCCGTGCCGCCAGTGCGTGCGGGCCAGCGTGGCCAGGGTCGCGGCGGTGGGAGGCGTTCCCATCGGCGGGAAGTCGCGCGCGGGTCTCAGCGCTTGGGCGGCATCATGTCCGTGATGGAACCCTCGGCGATCTCGGCGCCGAAGAAGACGGTTTCCGACAGCGTCGGGTGGGGATGGATGGTGAGGCCGATGTCCTCGGCGTCCGCGCCCATCTCCAGGGCGAGGACGGTCTCGGCGATGAGCTCGCCGGCGTTGATGCCGACGATCCCGGCGCCGAGGATCCTCTTCGAGCCCTTCTCGAAGAGGATCTTGGTGAGACCCTCCTCGCGCCCCATGCCGATGGCGCGCCCGCTGGCCGCCCAGGGAAAGACGGCCTTCTCGTACTCCACTCCCTTCTCCTTCGCCTCCGCCTCCGAGAGCCCCATCCAGGCGATCTCGGGATCGGTGTAGGCCACGCTGGGAATCGTGCGCGCCTCCCACACGTGGTGCGCCATCCCCGCGATCACTTCCGCGGCGAGCTTGCCCTCGTGGGTGGCCTTGTGCGCGAGCATCGGCTCGCCGACGATGTCGCCGATGGCGTAGATGTGCGAAACGTTTGTGCGCATCTGGTTGTCGACGCGAATCCAGCCGCGGTCGTCCACGGCAACACCCGCCTTGTCGGCTGCGATGTTCTTGCCGTTCGGCCGGCGGCCGACCGACAGGAGCACGCGGTCGTACACCTCGGGTGCCGGGGCGGGCGTGGTGCCATCCGCCTTCTCGAAGGTGGCACGCAGCCCTTCGGGGAGCGCCTCCAGCTTCGCCACCTTGGTGCCGAGGAGGATCTTCTCGTAGCGCTTCTCGATCCTCTTCGCGAGCGGCTTCACGATCTCCGGGTCGGCGCCGGGAATCAGGCGATCGAGGAATTCCACCACGGTCACCTTCGCGCCTAGCGCGTCGTAGACGGTCGCCATCTCCAGGCCGATGATCCCGCCGCCGATGATGAGCAGGCGTTTGGGAACATCCTCGAGCTCGAGCGCGCCGGTGGAGTCGATGAGGCGCGGGTCGTCGTACGGGAAGCCCGGGATGCGCGCCGGCTGCGATCCGGCGGCGATGATGCAATGGTCGAACGAGACCACCTTGCGGCCGTCCTTCGCTTCCACTTCCAGCGTGTGCGGCGAGGCGAACTGCGCGCGACCTTCCACCACCGTCACCTTGCGCGCCTTGGCGAGCCCTGCCAGGCCGCGCGTCAGCTTCGCGACGACGCCGTCCTTGAACTTGCGCACGCCGTCGAGATCGATCTTCGGCGCGCCAAACGTGACGCCGTGGCGGGCCATGTCCTCGGCGTCCGCGATCACCTTGGCGGCGTGCAGCAGCGCCTTCGAGGGGATGCAGCCGACGTTGAGGCAGACGCCGCCGAGCGCGGCGTAGCGTTCGACGAGGACGACCTTCTTGCCGAGGTCGGCGGCGCGGAAGGCGGCCGTGTAGCCGCCGGGACCCGCGCCAAGCACCAGGACTTCGGCGTGCAGGTCGGCATCGAGGCTCGCGAGCGTGGAGGTCAGGGCCTCGCGCAGGCCGGCCGCCTGCGTGGCGCCTGCCTTCGGGGCTGCCGGCGCGGCGGGAGCGGGGGATGCGGGAGGCGGCGCAGTGGCCTCCGCCGCCGCCGCGGTCTCGAGCATCAGGATCACCGCGCCCTCGGAGACCTTGTCGCCCACCTTGACCCGGATTTCCTTGACGGTGCCCGGGTGCGTCGAGGGCACTTCCATCGTCGCCTTGTCGGATTCCAGCGTGACCAGCGGCGTCTCCTTCTTCACGGAGTCGCCCGGCTTTACCTGGATCTCGATGACGGGGACGTCCTTGAAGTCGCCGATGTCCGGGACCTTGATCTCGAGGGTGGCCATGGTGCGCGCTCTCCCTAGAGCATGCCGCGCCGCAGGTCGGCGATGACCTGGGCGAGGTAGGTGGTGAAGCGGGCGGCGGAGGCGCCGTCGATGAC
>CAZOIB010000256.1:0-4102 GCA_964579785.1 uncultured Lysobacter sp.
TCGTTGTCGGTGCGGCCACGGGAAATGAACCTTACGCGCCGGGCGGCTGCCGGTGCTTCCGGTTGCCGCATCGCAGCCGGAGCTTCCGGTGGCCGCGCTGCTGCCGGGGCTTCCGGCTGGCGCTCGCTGGCGGTCTCCCGAGCGGCGGACATGCCTTCCTCCGCTTCCGATTCGGCGGGGAACTCGGCGCGCAGGTCGGCCATGGACTCCGGAGCGCGCTCACCGCGATCGCCACGACCACGCCCGCGGCCACGACGACGACGACGACCGCTGTCGCCTTCGGCAGCCGCACCTTCCTCGCCCGGTACCACCGGATGCGCCGTCAGCGCAGCCACGGGTTCGAGGACTCCGGCTGTCGGCACCTCCGCCTCGCGCGGGCCGCGTTGTTCACCACTCTGGGACTGACCACGACGGCGTCCTTCGCCACGACCTTGACCTTCGCCGCGGGCCCGGGACTCACCACCACGGCCTTCGCCGCGCGGCTGGCCTTCACCGCCCGCCTGGACTTCGTTGCGCGGTTGGGATTCGCCGCCACGGCCTTCGCCGCCGCGGCCTTCACCGCCGCGGCCTTCACCTCGTCCTTCGCCACGGCGGGCTTCGCCACCGCGACCTTCGCCACGGCCACCGCGCTTGCTGTGGCGACGGCCGCCGCGCTTGTCTTCTCGCTCCCTGCGGACGATGCCCTCGGCTGCCGGCCTCGCCTCGATCGCCGGCGCCGGAATGGCGACGGGTGACGCGTCGGGCTTGCGGAACCAGCCGAAAATGCGGTCGAGCAGGCCGCCGCCTTGCGCAACTTCGCGAACGGCGGGCTGCTGCACGGGGGCCGCCTGGGCGACAACCGGCTCGGCAGCCGGCATGGATGCCTGGGGCGCCGGCTGGTCGGGAGTGATTCCCTTGACCAGCGGCTCCGGCCGCGCCGCCTTCTCGTCCTTTTCCTTCGCCGGCGCGCCGCGCCCGGGGCGACGGTCCTCTTCCTCCTCTTCGGGGATGCCGACCATCTCGTAGCTGGGCACCTGCGCGTCGAGCAACGGCGAATCGTGGCGCAGGCGCTCGATGTGGTAGTTGGGTGTTTCGAGCGCGGCGTTGGGGATGAGGATCACGCCGACCTTGAAGCGCGCCTCGATCTTGATGATCTCCGAGCGCTTCTCGTTCAGGAGGTAGGTCGCCACGTCCACGGGGACCTGCACGTGCACGGCGGCGGTGCTTTCCTTCATCGCCTCCTCCTGCAGGATGCGCAGGACGTGCAGCGCCGTGGAGGCGGTGTCGCGGATGAAGCCCGTGCCATGGCAGCGCGGGCAGGCGGAGTGGGTCGTCTCCTCCAGCGAGGGCTGCAGGCGCTGGCGCGAGAGCTCGAGGAGCCCGAAGCGCGAGATCTTGCCGACCTGAACGCGGGCGCGGTCGTGGCGCAGCGCGTCGCGCAGGCGGTTCTCCACCTCGCGCTGGTTCTTGGCACTCTCCATGTCGATGAAGTCGATGACGATGAGCCCGCCGAGGTCGCGCAGGCGCAGCTGGCGCGCGATCTCGTCGGCCGCCTCGAGGTTGGTGTTGAAGGCGGTCTGCTCGATGTCGTGCCCGCGCGTGGCGCGGGCGGAGTTGACGTCGACGGAGACGAGCGCCTCGGTGTGGTCGATGACGATGGCCCCGCCCGAGGGCAGCGTCACGTCGCGGCGGTAGGCGCTCTCGATCTGGTGCTCGATCTGGAAGCGCGAGAAGAGCGGCACGTCGTCGCGGTAGAGCTTCACCTTGTTCACGTTGGCCGGCATCACCGTGCTCATGAACGCCATGGCCTGGTCGTGGATGTGCGGCGTGTCGACGAGGATCTCGCCGATGTCGGGCTGGAAGAGGTCGCGGATGGCGCGCACCACCAGGCTCGACTCGAGGTAGATGAGGCAGGGGCCCTTCTCGTCGTTGGCGGCGGTCTCGATCGCGCGCCAGAGCTGCAGGAGGTAGTTCAGGTCCCACTGCATCTCGTCGAGGTTGCGGCCGATGCCGGCGGTGCGGGCGATGAGGCTCATGCCGTCCGGGACCTGCAGCTGGTCCATCACCTCGCGCAGTTCGTTCCTGTCCTCGCCCTCGATGCGGCGCGACACGCCACCGCCGCGCGGGTTGTTCGGCATGAGGACCAGGTAGCGTCCGGCGAGGGAGATGTAGGTGGTCAGGGCCGCGCCCTTGTTGCCGCGCTCGTCCTTGTCCACCTGGACGATCATCTCCTGGCCGACGCGCAGGTGCGTGGACATCTTCGCGCGGCCGAATTCGCCGCCGTCGTTGACCATGAACTGCTTGGCGATTTCCTTGAACGGCAGGAAGCCGTGGCGCTCGGCGCCGTAGTCGACGAACGCCGCCTCGAGCGAGGGCTCCACGCGGGTGATGACACCCTTGTAGATGTTGCTCTTGCGTTGTTCCTTGCCGGCCGATTCGATGTCGAGGTCAATGAGCTTCTGGCCGTCGACGATTGCAACCCGGAGTTCTTCCGACTGGGTTGCGTTGAAAAGCATTCGCTTCATGTTGTTTTCTCCCGCGCTCGAAACACGGAAGAGGGCCCGTTCTGCGGGGCCCGGGAACGAGAGATATCAGGAATCGAGTCTTGACTGCATCAGGTGCGTGCGAGTGAAGTGGGCGATGTCGCTGAGGGACTTTCGTCTGGCTTCCCGCCGGACTGCGGGGCGGAAAGCCGGGAAAAGGTGAGTGAAATCGAGCGCGTCAATTCGTTTACCATCGCTGCTTGGCATGGCCGGTGAGCGAAGTTAACCGGCTTCGGAAGCCCTTGTCCGGCTCCCCGTTGCGTCGACCTGTTTCTTGCGCACCTAGGCGCTGCCTTTCGAGCGGGTTCGCTCGCGAGGCTTTCAAATCAACGAGATATAGTATAGCGCCCATGATGGTCGAAGGCAAAGAAAGTGCCGCCCCCGAGCGCGCCGTGCGCTATGTCGAGGTGGACGAGGGGGGTGCCGGCCAGCGCGTGGACAACTTCCTCACCGGGCAGTTGAAGGGCGTACCCAAGAGCCACATCTACCGGATCCTGCGCAGCGGCGAGGTGCGGGTGAACTCCGGCCGCGTCGCCGCTTCGCACAAGCTGGCTCTCGGCGACCGCGTGCGCATACCGCCGATCCGCGTGGCCGAGCGCGAGGCGGGCGACGCACCCGCCCCGGCCCTGGAGCTGCCGGTACTTTTCGAGGACGACCACATCCTCGCCGTGGACAAGCCGGCGGGTCTCGCCGTGCACGGCGGCAGCGGCATCGCGCACGGGGCCATCGAAAGGCTGCGGGCCGGACGGCCGCTCGCGAAGTTCCTCGAGCTGGTGCATCGCCTCGATCGCGAGACCTCCGGCGTGCTGCTGCTCGCGAAGAAGCGTTCCGCCCTCACCGCCATGCACGAGGACCTGCGCGAACGGGGCATGGACAAGCGCTACCTGGTCGCGGTGGCCGGGCGCGTGCGCGACGAGAAGCGGCGCGTGCAGGTGGCTTTGCGCAAGTTCTCGACCGGCGAGGGCGAGCGTCGCGTGGCCGTGGATGAACGCGAGGGCCAGGAAGCCGAGACCATCTTCCGGCGCCTCGCCCGCAGCGAGGAGTACAGCCTGCTCGAGGCGGAGCTCCTCACCGGCCGCACGCACCAGATCCGCGTGCACCTCGCGCACATCGGGCACCCGGTCCTGGGCGACGAGAAGTACGGCGACTTCGCGCTCAACAAGGTGCTGCGCAAGGGCCCGCTCAAGCGCATGTTCCTGCACGCGGCCGAGATCTCCTTCGATCACCCGGCCACGGGCGCGCGAGTGACGGTGCGTTCGCCGCTGCCCGCCGAGCTGGAGCGCTTTCGCCGCGCAGTCTTCGCCGGGCCGGATGGGGCATGAGCCGCTACGAGCTCGTCATCTTCGACTGGGACGGCACGATCATGGACTCGACCGGCCTCATCGCTTCCTGCATCCAGGAGGCCTGTCGCGAGATGGGACTCGACGTTCCCGGCGTGCAGGAGGCGAAGTGGGTGATCGGACTGGGCATCGCGCAGTCCATGGAGCGCGTGGCGCCGGGTCTCGACCCGGAGCGCAGCCACGAGTTCGCCGATCGCTACCGCAGGCACTTCCTCGCCCGCGACCACGAGGCGCCCCTTT
>CAZOIB010000257.1:0-5795 GCA_964579785.1 uncultured Lysobacter sp.
CGCGCAGTGCTGGCACATCACCGGCGCGGAAATCGTCTTGCCGCTCTTCAGGTCCTTGAGGTCCACCTTGCGGATCCACTGCGAGTCGGTCGTGCGCGTGGTCCCGGGCAGCCCGTTCTCCTTGTTGCAGGCATCGACGCAATCGGTGCAGCCGCTGGCGCACTTCGTGGTGTCGATGAGCATGCCCCAGCGCACCTTGCCGCTCGCCGCCTCGCCGGGGCTCTTCGCCTGCGCGTAGTCGTAGAGGAGGATGCCGGGCGCGATCATCGCCCCCGCGATCGCCGTGGCGGTGCCGAGGAACTCGCGGCGGCGCTTGTCGACGGGATTCATCGCGCGCTTCCCGGGGCCCGGGCAGCCCTGACCGGCGGCCGCGCCGTGTCGGCGTGGCAGTCGAAGCAGTCGACCTTCACGGCAGCGTAGCTGTGGCAGCCCTGGCAGAAGTGCCGCTCGGAGCCGAGCACGCGGTTGTCCCGGGTGCTGGCGTGGCAGTCGACGCAAGCCGAGAGGCTGTGCTTCAGCGTGCGGATGCCGCGGCGCACGGTGTCGTCGCGATCGTGCTTGAGGAAGTCCATGTGCGTGCGGCGCATGAGCTTCGGGTCCTCGACGCAGGGCCCCGCGCGCGCGGCGTCCAGCGCCGGGCCGGCGGCCAACGCGAGCCCGCCCGTCACGGCACCCGCGAGGAGCAGCACCGCGACCAGTGCCGCCCGCGTGGCCCGGGGCAGGAGTCCGAGGACTGCCATCGCCGCTCCTACTCCCCCAGTCCCATCTGGATGTAGCCGGTCGGACAGACGTCCTGGCAGATGTGGCAGCCGATGCACTTGTCGTAGTCCGTGTCGACATAGCGGCCCGTGGTGCTCGCGTTCTTCTTCACCTTGAACACCGCGGTCTGCGGGCAGTAGACCACGCAGTTGTCGCACTCGAAGCACAGCCCGCAGCTCATGCAGCGCTTGGCTTCGGCGATGGCCTGCGCCTCGTCGAGCGCGCCCAGGCGCTCCTCGAAGTTCCCGAGCGCGGATTCCTTCGTGAGCGTGATGAACTTGCGCTTCACGCGCGGCGTGTAGCCGAAGTGGCCGAGGAACAGTTCCTCGTGAGTGATCACGTGCCGGTCGGAACGGTTGTCGTAGTTGTGCACCGCCGCCTTCGAGTCGCACGTGCCGAGCATCGGCTCGGTGGCCTTGCCGATCTCCAGGCCCTTCTCCAGCATCTTCCTCACCAGGTCGAACTGGTGCACGTCGATCTTCGGGCGCTTTTCCGCCTCCTCGCCGCGCAGGAACCGGTCGATGCCGTCCGCCGCGATCGAGCCGTGGCCGATGGCGGTCGTCAGCAGGTGCGGGCGCAGCACGTCGCCGCCCGCGAACACGCCTTCCTTGCCGGCGACGCGATAGTTCTTGTCGGCCGTCACCGCGCCCTTGCCGTTGTTGAATTCCTCGAGGCCGGTGAAGTCCACCGACTGGCCGATCGCCGAGACGATGAGGTCGGCGGGGATGTCCTCCTCGGTGCCGGGCTTCACGTCGATCTTGAGCTGCCCGCCCACGAACTTCGCCTCGCACTGCGCCACGCGCAGGGCGGTGGCCCGGCCGTCCGCGCCCTTCACCACGCCGATCGGCGAGTAGCTGCCGCGGATGGTGATGCCCTCGGCCGCCGCCTGCTCGATCTCGTGCTTGTTGGCCTGCATCTTGTCGACGGGGAACACGGAGGTCAGCGTCACTTCCGCGCCCTGCTTCACCGAGACCTGGGCCACGTCGCTCGCCATGTGCCCCGCGATCGCGCCCTCGAAGTCGGTGGCCTTCGCATGCTCGATATGGCCGAGGCGCCGCGCGACCGTCGCCACGTCGATGGACGTGTCGCCGCCGCCGACCACCACGACGCGCTTGCCGACATGGCGCAGGCGCCCGTCGTTGAACGCCTTGAGGAAGGCGGTGGCCGTCACGACGTTCGGGGCCTGCGCGTCGGCCAGCGGCAGCGGTCTTCCGCCCTGCGCGCCCATGCCGAGGAACACCGCGTCGTAGTTCCTGCGGATCTCCTCCATCGGGATGTCGGTGCCGACGCGGCACTTCAGGCGCGTCTCGATGCCGAGGTCGAGGATGCGCTGGATTTCCGCGTCGAGGATGTCGCGCGGCGTGCGGAATCCCGGGATGCCGTAGCGCATCATGCCGCCGAGGTGCTCGTGGTCGTCGAAGATGGTGACGGCATGCCCCTTGAGGGCGAGCTGGTAGGCGCACGACAGCCCCGCGGGCCCGCCGCCCAGCACCGCGATCTTCTTGCCGGTGGACTTCTCCGGCTTCACGTACGCGAGCTTGTTCGCCGTCGCGTAGTCGCCCAGGAAGTGCTCGACGGAATTGATGCCGACGTGGTCCTCGACCTCGTTCCGGTTGCAGCCCGTCTCGCACGGCGCCGGGCAGACACGGCCCATGACCGAGGGAAAGGGATTGGCCTCGGTGAGGCGGCGCCAGGCGTATTCCTGCCACTTCACGCCCTGCGGCGGCTTTTCCGTCTGGCGCACCACCTGCAGCCAGCCGCGGATGTCCTCGCCGGACGGGCAGCTGCCCTGGCAGGGAGGCGTCGACTGGATGTAGGTCGGGCACTTGTGCGACCAGGAGGCCTGGAAGATCACCTCCTGCCAGGCGGGCGGCTTGGCGTCGCCTTCCTCGTAGCGTCGGAACGTGAGGGCTTGGTTTTCCTGGGGATTGGCGGCCACGGGATCCTCTGTGTCGTGTGGTGTTATTCGGGGCGCGGTGACTACTTCGCGCCCAGGCGGATGGCGGTGCTCACCAGCTGGTGCACACCACCTACCATGTTCCGGTTGAAACCGTAATAAGGCAGGACCTTGGTGAACTGCGCCTTGCAGATGGCGCAGATGGTCGCCATGAAATTGACGCCGTGGCGGTCGGCGATCTCGCGCAGCGACTCCATGCGCGGCAACGCTCCCTTCACGCGCAGGTCGAGGAGCTCGTCGGTGAGGAGTCCCCCGCCTCCCCCGCAGCAGAAGGTCGCCTCGTGCGTGGTTCCGGGGCGCATCTCGACGTACCTGTTGGCCACCGCGCGGATCAGCGCCCGCGGGATCTCGAACTGCCCGCCGGGCTCGTCGCCCATGCGCGAGGCGCGCGCGACGTTGCAGGAGTCGTGGAAGGTGACGACGCGGTGGTCGTTGGCTTCCTTGTCGAGCACCAGCGCACCCTTCTGCACGAGGTCCCAGGTGAGCTCGCAGATGTGCGTGGGCTGGCGGTAGTTGTGGTCGAGCTGGCCCTGCAACTGGCGCGCGAAGGGATCGTCCGCGCCGGAGCCGATGCCGGCGAGCGTGTTCCAGAAGCTGTAGGCCACGCGCCACGCGTGCCCGCATTCGCCCACCACGATGCGCTTCACGCCCAGCTCGAGGGCCGCCTCCCGGATGCGCAGCGCAATGGTGCGCATCTGTTCGTAGTTGCCGATGAAGAGCCCGAAGTTGCCGGCCTCCGAGGCGTGCGTGGACAGCGTCCAGGAGATGCCGGCGGCATGGAAGACCTTGGCGTAACCGATGAGGCTGTCGACGTGCGGCTCGGCGAAGAAGTCGGCCGACGGCGTGACCAGCAGCACCTCGGCTCCCTTCTGGTCGAGCGGGAACTTGACGGCGGCGCCGGTCTCCTCCAACACGTCCTCTTCCAGCCCGAGGAGCGTGTCCTCGAGGGCCGGCCCCGGCAGGCCGAGGTTGTTGCCGATCTTGTGGACCTTGCCGATGATCTCGTTCGTGTACTTCTGGCCGTAGCCGACGTGGTCCAGGATCTCCTTGGCCGCCATGGTCACCTCGGCGGTGTCGATCCCGTAGGGGCAGAAGACGGAGCAGCGGCGGCACTCGGAGCACTGGTTGTAGTACTTGTACCAGTCGTCGAGCACATCCTTGGTCAGTTCGCGCGCACCGACCAGCTTGGGGAAAAGCTTGCCCGGCAGCGTGAAGTGGCGCCGGTAGACGCCGCGCATCAGTTCCTGGCGCGCGACCGGCATGTTCTTGGGATCCCCCGTGCCGAGGAAGTAGTGGCACTTGTCGGTGCAGGCGCCGCAGTGCACGCAGGCGTCCATATAGACGCGCAGGCCCCGGTACTTGCCCACCAGGTCGCCCATCTTCGCGATGGCCTTGTCGTGCCAGTCGTCCACCAGCTTGCCCGGAAAGCCGATCGCCTCCTGCATCTTCTCGGTCGCGACGTACGGCTTCGAGCCGGCCATCGCATCGGGCTTGAGCGCGGGCGGGACGGGGAATTCCCGGAGCGGCGGGGCGGTGACGTCGGCCATGGCTCTACTTCACGTCCAGGCGCGCGGCCCATTCGGCCAGGTGCCGGCGCTCGCGCGGATCGTCGACCTGGTTGCGGCCCGGGCTGAAGAAGAGTCCCGGCGCGTGCAGCAGCTTGGAGAACGGGAACACCAGCATCAGGGCGGCCACGAGGCCCAGGTGCACCGCGAGGAGCGGATCGGCCGGAAGCTCGCGCACCTGGAAGACGAAGAGGCCGAGGAAGAAGGACTTCACCGCGACGACGTCGGTGTGCGCGAGGTATTTCATCGCGAGGCCACTGGCGCCGATGGCGATGAGGAGCGCCAGCATGAGGTGGTCCGAAGGCGTGCTGATGTAGCGCACGCGGTCGACGAGGAAGCGCCGCGCCCACAGCCCGGCAAGGCCCGCCAGCATGGCGAAGCCGGCGTAGACGCCGAACGGCTGCACGAACGCGACCCAGCCCCAGACGGGATCGGTGAAGTAGCGCAGGTGGCGCAGGAGCACGAGGGCGAGCGCGGCGTGGAACACCCAGCCGAAGAGCCACGTCCAGAGGGTGGCCTTGAAGAGGCTCTCGAAGAACACCACCTCCCGGAGCAGCCGCAGCGTCACGCCGCCCGCGGTCGTCGGCGCCGGCGTGGTGGGGATCTTCAGCGGTGCCGGGGTGGCGGCGTACTGGCGGATGCGCAGCGCGAGACCCGCCACGAATACCGCCGTGGCGAGGTAGAAGAGCGCTGCGAAGAGGGCCGCCATCGGGAAGCGGGGCGCGGGCGCGCGTGGGGTCCGCGCGCCCTAGCCTGGCCTCGTCAGACGCAGCCCGTGGGCTTCGGCAGCCCGGCGATCTTGCACGCCTGCTTGGCGGGGCCGTACGGGAAGAGTTCGTAGAGGTACTGGTTGCTGCCCTTCTCCGGCCCGAGCTTCTTGCCGATTGCCTTGGTGAGGACGCGCACCGCGGGAGCGATCTGGTATTCGTTGTAGTACTCGCGCAGGAAGTTCACGACTTCCCAGTGGTTCTCCGACATCTCGATGTTCTCGGCCTTGGCGATTTCGCCGGCGAGTTCCTCGTTCCACTGCGAAAGGTCGGTCAGGTAGCCTTCCTCGTCCGTTTCGTAGCTCTTGCCGCTGATTTCGATGGTGCCCATGGTTTCTCCTTTTGCGTTTCGCTATCGGCTTGTGTGGGATTCGTTCGCGTTACAGCCAGGACTGCACGCGGGGATTCTGGGTGACGAGTTCGACGAAGCCCCGGTAGTCGACCGGGACCACGCCTTCCAGCAGGGCGCCGGCGCGGGCGCGGGCCTCGAGGTCCGGGGAGAGCACAAAGACCTTGCAGGTCGCCAGCGCCGCCGTGACCTGCGCGGCGGCCACGTGGCCCTTCGTCGCGGCGTACACGGCGTCCTCGATGAGGAGAACGGAATGCCCGGGGCGCAGGTGCGCGAGGCAGCTCGCGAAAGTGGCGCGCTCGCCGGGGGATTTGTTGACGATGTGCAGCATGCGGTCCTCGTCTCTCTCAGAAGCTGATCATGACATCCATCTCGTCCATCAACGCGGCCATCTCGGC
>CAZOIB010000258.1:0-20414 GCA_964579785.1 uncultured Lysobacter sp.
CGCTGATGATGACGAAGGTGTCGACATGGGACTTGGTGTAGCAGAGGTCCAGCGCGTCGACCACCATGCGGATGTCGGCCGAGTTCTTGCCTGACATGCGCACGTGCGGGATCTCGATCAGCTCGAAGGAGGCCTGGTGCATGGGCGCCTTGAACTCCTTGTAGCGCTCCCAGTCGCAGTAGGCCTTCTTCACCACGATGCTGCCCTTCACCAGCAGGCGCTCGAGCACCTTGCTGATGTCGAACTTGTCGTACTTCGCCTCGCGCACGCCGAGCGCGACGTTCTCGAAATCGCAGAAGACGGCGAGGTTGCGGGTTTCCGCCATGGGGCCCTCCCTGAGCACAAGCCCTAGCTTACAATGCCGCCATGCTCTCCGCCGGCTGCGACAATCTCATCGAGGTCCGCGACCTGCACTTCGCCTACGGCAAGCGCGAGGTGCTCAAGGGACTCGGGATCGACATCCCGAAAGGCAAGGTGGTGGCGATCCTCGGCTCCAGCGGCTGCGGCAAGACCACGCTGCTGCAGCTGATCGGCGGGGCGCTGGCGCCCGCTCGCGGGACCGTGAAAGTTTGCGGCCACGATGTCCACGGGCTGGACCACGACGGCCTCTATCGGCTGCGCCGGCAGATCGGCATGATGTTCCAGAAGGGCGGGCTGTTCAGCGACCTCACCGTGTTCGAGAACATCGCCTTCCCGGTGCGCGAGCACACGCGGCTGCCCGAGGCCATGATCTCCGACCTCGTGAAGATGAAGCTGCATGCAGTGGGGCTGCGCGGCGCGCACCGCCTCTACCCGACCGAGCTATCCGGCGGCATGGCGCGGCGGGTGGCGCTCGCCCGCGCCATCGCGCTGGACCCCGACCTCGTCATCTACGACGAGCCCTTCGCGGGCCTCGATCCGATCACGCTCAACGTGATCTGCCACCTGATCCGCACGCTGAACGAGGCGCTGGGAAGCACCTCGGTGGTCGTCACCTACGACGTGCCGGAAGCGGTGAAGCTGGCCGACTATTTATACGTCATGGGCGACGGGGTCATCGTCGGCCACGGCCCCACGCAGGAGATGCTCGCTTCCGACGACCCGTTCGTGCGCCAGTTCCTGCACGCGCAGCCAGACGGCCCGGTGCCCTTCCACTTCCCGGCGCGGCCGATCGCGGAGGAGCTCGATCTCGTGCCCGCCCGGATGCCGGCGCGGTCGGTGCGCGCGCTTTGACGCGGTTCGCGCGACCTGACGGGAGAGACGATTGAGCCCGGGAAAGGCACAAGGCCCGGTCTTGCTGAGGATCCTGGCGGCCTTCGCGGCGACCATCACCTTCGCGCTGCTGGCGCAGGCGCAGCGGGACTACTCCAAGGTCGAAGTCACCGCCCAGAAGCTCGCCGGCAACGTGTGGATGCTCACCGGATCCGGCGGCAACATGGGCCTGTCGGCCGGCGATGACGGCACCTTCCTCGTCGACGACCAGTACGCCCCGCTTGCGGAGAAGATCCAGGCTGCCATCCGCGCCATCACCGACAAGCCGGTGCGGCTCGTCCTCAACACGCACTGGCATGGCGACCACGTCGGCGGCAACGAGCCATTCGGCAAGTCCGGCGCGCTGCTCGTCGCGCACGACAACGTGCGCAAGCGCATGGGCAGCGAGCAGTTCAACGAGTTCTGGCGCGCGACGATCAAGCCCGCGCCGGCGGCGGCGCTTCCGGTCCTCACCTACTCCGCGGACGCGACCTTCCACCTCAACGGCGAGGAGATCCGCGCCTTCCACGTGCCGCGCGCCCACACCGACGGCGACACCATCGTGCACTTCACCAAGAGCGACGTGATCCACATGGGCGATGTCCACTGGAACGGCCTCTACCCGCTCATCGACAGCTCGGCGGGGGGGACGGTCGACGGCCTGATCGCGGCGGTCGACCGCGCGCTCGCCATCGCCACGGACCGGACGAAGATCATCCCCGGCCACGGCCCGCTCGCCACCAGGGCCGATCTGCTGGCCTACCGGGAGATGCTGGCGACAATCTCCGGCCGCATCAAGCAGATGCTCCGGGAAGGCAGGAAGCTCGAGGACATCACCGCCTCGAACGTGAGCGCCGACTTCGACGAGAAGTGGGGCAAGGACTTCATCCCGCCGCACAAGTTCGCGGAGATGGTCGCCATGAACCTCCTCCGGAGCGCCCCCTGACGAACCCGGTTCACGAACCCGGTTCACGAACCGGGTTCATCTAGAATAGGTGTCGTGATGGGACCAGACCGTTTGCCTCCGCTTCCCGAAGGAAGCCTTACTCCCGCGCAGCAGCGTGCAGCGTCCGAACTGGCGTCCGGCCCGCGTGGCGCGGTGTTCGGGCCGTTCGTGCCGCTGCTGCGCAGCCCGGACTTCCTCTCCCCGCTGCAGAAAGCCGGCGAGTACCTGCGCTACAAGAGCGCCCTGCCGCCCCGGCTCTCGGAGTTCGCCATCCTCATCGTGGCGCGGCTTTGGGACCAGCGCTACGAGTGGAATGTCCACAGGCCGATCGCCGAGCGCGCCGGCGTCCCGGCCGGTCACATCCGCGCCGTGTCCGAGGGCAGGCGCCCCGACGACATGGCAACGGACGAAGCGGTGGTGCACGACTTCCTGCACGAGCTGCAGGACAACCACGAGGTGAGCGACACCACTTACGGCCGCGCCGTCGAGCTCTTCGGCGAACGCGGCGTGGTGGACCTGTGCGGCCTGTGCGGCTACTACTCGCTGCTCGCCATGGTGCTGAACGTGGCGCGCACGCCCTTGCCGGAGGGTGCGCCCCCGCCCTTCAGCCCGTAGGAAGAACGCCACGACGATGCAGGGGAGAAGACGCTTCCTGCGCCGGGCATTTGCCGCCCTGGCTACCGGGCCGGCGTTTGCCGACGCAGCGCCGGCGAGCCTGCGCCCCGGCGAGGACTTCGATGCCCTCTGGCGCGCCATCGACGAAGGCTACGCCTACTTCGACGCCGGCCAGGACTGGCGCGCCGCACGCGGGCGGTGGCGTCCGCGCGCAGCAGCGGCGCGCACGCGCGAAGAGCTGCTCGCCGCCCTGGAGGGAGCCCTCGCGGAACTGAACGACGAGCACGTCGGCCTCGATGCGCACGTCGCCGGCTCGCCGCGCGCAGTGCCGACGGCAACCGACCTCTGGGCGGAATGGGTGGGCCAGGACGCGGTAGTTTCCGCAGTGCGCGCCGGCAGCGTGGCGGACGTGGCAGGCGCGGTGCCCGGCATGCGCGTCACCGCGATCCAGGGCGTGCCCGTCGACCGAGCGGTTCGCGGGCTGCTGCACCGCAGCCGGCAGGCGGATGCCCGAGCGCGCGACTGGGCGCTGCGCAGGCTACTTGCCGGCCCCTGGTCGGGCCTGCTGGCGATCGAGGTCGTCGCCGCGGGCCGCGCGCGGCGCCTCGAGATCGAACGCCAGGACGTGCCGGATTCCGGTACCCAGCCGCTCATCGCGCGGCGCATCGGCGAGAACCGCGACCTGGGCTACCTGCGGCTGAAGAACAACCTCGGCGAGACGGGCCTCGTGCAGCACTTCGACGCGGCGCTCCTGCACCTGAAGGACATGCGGGCGCTGATCCTCGACCTGCGCGAAACGCAGGCCGGGGGATCGCCAGCCATCGTGCGCGCCCTGCTCGGTCGCTTCGTGACCGCGGAGTCGCCCTGGATCGTGAGGGCGCCGCGCGGCACGGCGAAGTCGCTCCCGCCAGCGGAACGCGTGCTGCCGCGCGGACCATTCCCCTACGGCGGACGCGTGGCCGCTCTCGTCGACCACTGGACGGCCGGCGAGGGCGAGTCGCTGGCCTGCGGCCTGGAGACGGCCGCCCGGGCGACCCTGATCGGCACGCCGATGGCCGGGCTGCGCGGCGATACCCGCGAAGTCCGCCTGCCTGCCTCCGGAATCGCGCTGCGCTTTCCGGCGGCGCGGGTCTTTCACACCAACGGCACGCCGCGCGAAGTCATGCGCCCGGCCGTCCCGGTGAACATCGTGTCGCCGAGCGGCGGTCCGGGCGATCCGATCCTCTACCAGGCCCTCAAGCTTCTCGAGGCCGAGCCGGCCCGGAATCCTGTCCGGACGTGACGCGGGGCGCGCCGCGGGCCGCCTTCTCGCGCACGCGGGCGTCGAACCGGTCGAGGTTCACGACCACGCGTTCGTGCGTACCTTCGCCGATCAGGTCGTGCTCGTCCTCGGCGCGCACGCGAAAGTGGATCGTGCGTCCTTCCACGCGCACCACTTCCGCGGTCGCACGCACGCGCATGCCCACCGGCGTGGCCGCCACGTGCGAGACGTCCAGGCGCGTGCCGAGGCTCTGGTGCTGCTCCGGCAGGGACTGCTCGACCGCCGCCAGCGCCGCCGCCTCGATCAGGTTGATCATGACCGGCGTGGCCAGCACGTGGATGCGCCCGCTGCCGATGCGCGGCGCCGTGTGCTGCTCTCCCACCACCAGTTCCGCCGTGCCGGTCAGCCCGGCCGGAAGGTTCAGTTGCAAGGCCATGGCGTTGGCGACCCTCGTGACCCCGGAAAGGGGCTTCGTCCCATTATCTTGAACTTGAGCCCGCCTGTCGCCATCTAACCCGCATGATCGACGTGACGCTTTCCTCTTTCGAGCGCGAAGTTCTCGATGCCTCGCGCGAATTGCCTGTCGTGGTGGACTTCTGGGCCCCCTGGTGCGGGCCTTGCCGGGCCTTGGGCCCGATCCTCGAGAAACTCGAGCGTGAGGCTGCCGGACGCTGGAAGCTCGTCAAGGTGAATTCCGACGAGAGCCCCGAGCTGTCGCGGCAGTACGGGGTGCGCTCGATTCCGTTCGTGGTCGGCTTCGTGGACGGCCAGCCGGCCGCCCAGTTCCTCGGCGCGCAGCCGGAGGCGACGATCCGCGCGTTTCTCGACAGGCTGATCCCCGATCCGAGCGAGGTGGAACTGCGCCAGGCGCGCGCCGCGCTGGCGCAAGGCGAGACGGCCCGGGCCGAAAGCCATCTCGGCAATGCGCTCGCGCTCGATCCGTCGAATGACGCGGCCCGGCTCGACCTGGTGGGAATCCACATCGACCGCGGCGACCTTGCTGGCGCGCGCGCAGTGGGCACTGCTTTCGGGAAGGGCGGCGCAGGCCTCCGCCTTTGCCACGACCAGCGCCCGCTTGGAGGCTGCCGAGCGCGCCGCCACGCTTCCCGCCGCCGATGACCTGGTGCGCCGCATCGAATCGGATCCGGGCGACCTCCCGGCCCGCCTCGATCTCGCGGAAGTGCGCATCGCCAACCGCGAGTACGCGCCTGCCCTCGAGCAACTGCTCGAGATCGTGAAGCGCGACCGCGCCTTCGGCGAGGACGTCGGCCGCCGCAAGATGCTCGCGGTGTTCGAGATGGCAGCGGCGGACCCCGATCTCGTTTCCGACTACAGGCGCCGCCTTTCCGCGGCGTTGTACTGACGACGCGCGGGACCCGGCGGGCCAGGCGGTATCATGCCTGGCATGACCGTCCGATCCGTCTGCGTCACGCCCGCGCGGCTCGAGAGAACTCCCGACGGCGTGCCGTACGCGCCGCAGTTCGCGGACATCTACCACTCCGTCGAAGGCGGCCTCGCCCAGGCGCGGCACGTCTTCCTCGCCGGAAATTCGCTGCCCGAACGCTGGCGTGATCGCGACACCTTCACGATCCTCGAGACCGGCTTCGGCCTCGGCCTGAACTTCCTCGCCACCTGGGATGCCTGGCGCGCCGATCGCGCCGGACCGTCCCGCCTGCATTTCGTTTCCGTCGAACGCCATCCCTTCGCGCCCGGAGACCTGGCGGAGGCGCTGGCGCCCTTCGAAGAATTGCAGCCGCTCGCCCATGCGCTGCTGGCCGTGTGGCCGCCGCCGCTCGCCGGCTTCCATCGCCTGCAGTTCGACGGCGGGCGCGTGCAGCTCACGCTCCTGGCCGGCGACGCGCGCGAGCTCCTGCCGCAACTCGAAGCCAGCGCCGACGCGCTCTACCTCGACGGCTTCGCGCCCGCCCGCAACCCCGAGATGTGGTCGCCGGAAGTGGTGCGCGAACTGGCGCGGCTGGCCGCACCCGGAGCGACGCTCGCCACCTGGACCGTCGCGGGCGGCGTGCGCGCGGCGCTGGGCGGAGCGGGCTTCAGCGTCGAAAAGCGCGCCGGCTTCGGCCACAAGCGCGAAATGCTCACCGGGCGACGCGACGGCGAGGCCGCTGCCCCCGCGCGCCTGCAGCGTCGCGCCGTCATCGTCGGCGCCGGGCTTGCGGGCACGTTCTGCGCCGAGCGGCTCGCGAGCCGGGGCTGGGACGTCGATCTCGTCGACGCCCGCGAGAAGCGGACCGGCCCCACCGCCGGCCTCGTCCGCCCCATCGCCAACATCCGCGACGCGATCAACGCGCAGGTCTCGCGGCCCGCCTTCCTGTATGCCCTGCAGCATTTCCGCGCCCTGCAGCACGACGGCTACCACCTGGTCTGGAACCGCTGCGGCGTCCTGCAACTCGCGGATGGCGATGACGAGGCGGCGCGCTTTGCCGCGATCGTGGCGGGCCAGGACTATCCCCCGGACTTCCTGCGCCTGGCCGACGCGACGCAGGCGCGCGAACTCGCGGGGCGGGCGGTGCGCGGGGCGGGGTGGTGGTTTCCTTCCGGAGCGTGGGTTTCCCCGGGCAGCCTCGCCGTCGCCCTGCTGGCGCGCGCGGGCAGCCGCGTGCGGCGCCGCATCGGGCGCGCCGTGGAGCGCATCGAGCGCGAAGGTTCGGAATGGCGGGCGCTCGACGCCGATGGTTCGGTCATCGCCGAAGCGCCGACGCTCATCGTGGCCAACGCCTTCGATGCGAAGCGGCTGCTTCCCGAGGCCCGGCTGCCGCTGGCCAAGGTCCGGGGCCAGGTCACTTTCCTGCCGCCTGCGGAGTCGCGTGCGCTCGACGTGGTGGTGAGCGGCAGCGGCTACGTGGCACCCCTTCCCGATGGCGGCCATGTCGTCGGCGCGACCTACGGACACGACGACGACGGCGAGGACGTGCGCGCCGCGGACCATCGCGAGAACCTCGCGCGCGTGGAGAAGATGCTTCCCGGCTTCGCCGACGACGTGCATCCCATCGGCCTCGCCGGGCTCACCGGCTTCCGCGCCACCGTGCCCGATCGCCTGCCGATATTCGGCGCGACGATGATTCCGGGCGTGTGGACTGCAACGGGCCTGGGTTCGCGCGGCCTGCTCTGGGCGCCGATCGGGGCCGAACTGATCGCCGCGCGCCTCGTAGGCGAGCCCTCGCCGCTGTCGCGCGACCTCGCGGGCGCCATCTCGCCGCGCCGCTTCCTCTCCTGAAAGGGGTCAGAATACTTTACGGTGTCAGACACGGTGTCTGACACCGAAAAGTATTCTGACCCCATTTCATTTGCGCGGCTGAACGCGCGCACCCTCGGCCAGCTCGTTGCCCGGATAGAGGACGATCTCGTCCTTGTCGGCGAGGCCGGAGAGGACTTCCGCATCGCGAGCTCCGCGCAGCCCGACTTCAATCGCCCTGGCGACGGCGCGGCCGCCGGCCACCGCGAACACGGTCCACTTGCCGTCGCGACGGAACAGCGCGCCCACCGGCACGCGCAGGACGTCCGTCTTCTCCGCGACGATGATGCGCGCGTCCACGCGATAGGCGTCGCCGATCCCGGGCGGCACGGACTTGAAGTCGGCGATCACGTTCACGCGCTGCTCCTCCACGCCGAGCGCGGAAACCTTTCGGAATGCCGCCGGTTCCACCAGGCGCACGACCGCCTCGACGGCCTCGGTGCCGCCCCAGCCGGTCAGCAGCATGCGCATGCCGGGCCGGATGCGGACCGCGTCGTTGGACAGCACGTCGACGACGATCTCGAGCGCCTGCGGGTCGCCCACGGTGACGAGGACCGTGCCCGGCTGCACGACGCGCTCGCTCTTCTCCGCGATGCGCAGGATCCGGCCGTCGACCGGAGAAGTGGCGCGCACCGTCGGCGCCTTCTCGCGGATCGCGGTCAGCGTTGCACGGGCCGCCTCGACCTCCGCCACCGCCGCCGCGGCACGCGACCGGGCGGCCTTCACGTCGATGGCTTTCGTCTTCGCCGTCACCACGGCCTGCTCCAGCGCCTGCTCGGACATGAACTTCTTCGCGACGAGGTCGGCCACGCGCACACGCTCGCGCTCGGCCTGGGCCGCATCGTCCTCGGCGCGCCGGACGCGCTCGTCGGCCTCCACCTTGAGCGCCCGGGCGACCTCGAGCTTGGCCTCGAGCAGGTCGCGATCCGCCGCGGAGATCGGCAGGGGCGCGATTTCCGCCACGACCTGCCCGGTCTTCACCGCATCGCCTTCGCGCAACGCGACGCGCAGGAGCCGCCCCGCGACCGGCGCGGCGACGCCATAGCGATCCACCGCCCGCGTCTCGCCGTCCTCCTCGATGGCGACCTGCACGGGGCCGCGGGTGACCCGCGCGGTCTCGATGATGCGCGGGTCGGGCCATGCCCACCAAGCGAGAAGGGCGACCGCGGCCAGGGCGGCACCTGCGTATCCGACGGTTCTCTGCGGCGTTTTCATTGTTTTTGGCTCGCTTCTCGGTACTATTCGCGCGCCTTGAGCGCCGCGACGAGGTCCAGGTTGCGCAGGTGCCAGGCCACCGCCGCCCCCGAGGCCGCGGCGGCGAACGCGACGGCCGCCATCGCCCCGACGAGGTTGGCGCCGGTCATCACGTAGGGCATCCGCCACATGTCGGTGGACAGCATCCAGATGAAGTAGAGCGTGAGCGCGATGCCCAGCGCAAGCCCCAGCGGCAATCCCACGCCGGTGATGACGCCCTGCTCGCCCAGCAGCAGGGAGGCCGACTCGCGCTGCGTGAAGCCGAGCACGCGCAGCGTGGCGAGCTCGTAGCCGCGCTCGGAGAGGGCGATGCGCGCGCCGTTGTAGACCAGGCCGAAGGCGATGATCCAGGCGAAGACGAGGTTCACCGTGATCATGATGCCGACGCTGCGGTCGATCATCTCGCGGAACTGCGCATAGGCGGCTTCGCGCAGGTTGGCGCCCGCCACCGCCGGCATCGCCTTGAGCTCGGCGAAGACCCGCTCGCGCTCGTGGCCGTCGACGCGCAGGTAGGCGCCGTTGAGGACGTCGCCCTCGCCCAGGAGGCGGTTGGCGTTGGCGCGCGAAACGTAGGCCGCGAACCCGATCGGCTCGTCGACGATGCCCACGACCAGCATCGGCACGCGCGGGCGCTTGCCTTCCATTACCTCGATCTCGATCGTGTCGCCCTCGCGCGCACCGAGCGACTTCGCGAAGATCCCGGTGAGCAGCATGCCCTCCGGCGGGATGACCCGCGCCCTGCCTTCGGCTCCCACGACCCGGCGCAGCATCGGCCCGTCGTCCAGCCCGAAGAGCACGCCGCGCTTCATGCGGTGGCCGGCATGGAAGCGCGACGACGCCAGCCGGAAGGGCTCCGCCTCCACGACTCCGCGCAGCGCACGCAGCGAGTGGATGGCCGATGTGGCGCGCGGCTCCACGAGCAGGACCTGCACATCCTCGCGCTGCACGATGGTGAACTGCCATTCCATCAGCCGCCCGATGCCGTCGACCATTGCCGTGAGCATCACCAGCAGCGCCACGGCGATGGCGATGCCGAAGACGTTGGCGAAGAACCTGAGCGGCCGTCGCGCGAGATTGCGCACCAGCATCCGGCCGGCCGGCCGCAGTGCATGGCGCAGTCCCCAGCGTTCCAGGATGCCGCCGTGAAAGCGCGGCGGCGGCTCGGGATGCATCGACTCGGCGGGCGCAAGCCGGGCCGCCCGCAGCGCCGCCGGCACCGCGCCGAGCGCCGCCGCCGCTACGGCGAGCACCATCGCGGTTCCCGCGACCGGGGCGGCCTGGTCGTTGCCGTACATCGGGAAGAAGTAGTACTCGGAGTAGAGGTCGAGCATGGCGTTCGCGAAGGGCATGCCCGTCGCCACGCCTAGAGCGGCACCGATGAGCGAGATCAGGAGTGCCAGCTTGAGGTAGTGCAGGGCGATCTCGGCGCCCGAGTAGCCGAACGCCTTGAGCAGCCCCACCTGCGACCGCTGCATCTGCACCAGCCGCGTGAGGACCGTGTAGAGAAGGAAGGCGGCCACCAGCAGGAAGATGGTCGGCGTGATGCGCGACATGGTGCGGTTCTGCGCGATCTCGTCGGAGAGGAAGCGGTGCGAGAGCTGGTCCTCGCGGTCGTAGGCGCCGACGCCGCCGTACGGCCCCAGCACGCGGTCCATCTCGCGCAGGACCGCCTCTATGGATGCCCCGGGACTCACGCGTGCGGTGACGTCGTTGAAGGCCCCTTCCATGTCGTAGGCGGTGGCGAGCCCCTTGCGGTCCATCCACAGGATGCCGTAGCGGCGGTTGTCGGGAACGAGCTGCCCGGGGCCCAGCGCGTAGATGTACTCCGGCGAGATGGCCACGCCCACCACGGTGAGGCTCTTGTAGCGCCCGTTGATCACCGCGCGGATCGCGTCGCCCGGCTGCAGGTGGTTGGCCAGGGCGAACGCCTCCGAGGCGAGCACTTCGTCCTGGCTCAACGCCGCCGGGATGCGGCCACGGCGCAGGTGCAGCGCGTTGAGGCCGCCGGCGGGATCCCGGGAGATGGAAATGATGCGCCCGCGCGCCGGCTCCGCGAGCCCCGGCACGTCCAGGTTCACGCGCGCCACCACGCGCGTCTCGAGTGTCGCGATGCCGGGAATCGCCGCCAACGCCGCCGCCACCGGCTCGGGCACGCGCACCGCGCCGGCGAAGACGTCGGCGAAGCGGTACTCCTCGTAGAAGGCCGCCTGCGAGGCTGCCAGCGAGCGGTTCACGGAGGAGAGGGAGACGAAGGAGTTGATGCCGCCCGCCACCACCAGCGCACAGGCGACGATCTGGCCGCGGATGTGCCAGGCATCGCGCAGTATCTTGTGGTCGAGGGCGGGGAACCTCACCAGACGAGCTCCGAAGCGGGCAGGCGCGTCGCATTGGCCTGGATGTCGATGATGTGCCCGCTCGACATGCGGATCACGCGGTGGCCCATCGCCGCGATCGAGGCGTTGTGGGTGATGACGGCGGTGATCGTGCCGAGCTCGCGGTTCACCCGCTCGAGGACCTCCAGCACCAGGCGCCCGGTCTCCACGTCGAGGGCGCCGGTGGGCTCGTCGCACAGCAGCACGTCCGGGCGCTTGGCCACCGCGCGCGCGATCGCCACGCGCTGCTGCTCCCCGCCGGAAAGCTGCGCCGGGAAGTGGTCCGCTCGCTCGGATAGCCCGACCAGGGCGAGCGCTTCGCGCGGGTCGAGCGGACTGTCGGCGATGTCGGTGACCAGCGCGACGTTCTCCGCGGCGGTGAGGCTCGGGATCAGGTTGTAGAACTGGAACACGAAGCCGACATGCTCGCGGCGGAAGCTGGTGAGCTTCTCGTCGCCGCCTTCGGAGAGGTCGTGCTCGAGGTAGTCCACCTGCCCTCGGGTGGGCGTGTCCAGGCCGCCCAGGAGGTTCAGCAGCGTGGACTTGCCGCTGCCCGATGGGCCCAGCAGCACGACGAACTCACCGGCGTAGAGCTCGAGCGAGACATCGCGCAGGGCGACCACCTCGAGGTCCCCGACGTGGTAGACCTTCGACACGTCGCGCATCCGGAAAATCGGTTCGGCCAAGCCCTGCCTCCGCATCGGGACCCGTTCGATGATGCCCCCGAAGCCCGTCACTTCGGGTGACCTGCGTCAAGCGCCCCGGCAAGGGGCCGCGACCGCGCCCGGTCAGGTAGCTGCGAACCGGCCCGCCCGGAAGGCCGTCGTGTCGATGGCCGGCTTGCGCCCGGCGACCAGCTCGGCGACCGTCCGGCCCATCACCGGACCGGCGGTGAGCCCGAAGTGCGAGTTGCCAAAGGCGAACCAGGCATTGTCGCAGCGCGGCGCGCGGTCGAGGACAGGCAGGCTGTCGGGAAAGCTCGGACGCGCGCCCGACCATTGCGCCACACTCGCCAGGTTCACGCCCGGAAACATGCGAGCGGCCTGCTCGCGCAGCAGCAGGGCGCGCCGCCAGTCGGGAGGCGCCGCGAGCCCCGCGAACTCCACCGTGCCCGCCAGGCGCAGGCCCGTGTTCATAGGCGCGCACGCGAAGTAGCCGTCGCGGTTGGTGACCGGACGGCGCAGGGTGAGACCGGGATCGGCGATGGTGATGTGGTAGCCGCGCTCGGCTTCGAGCGGCAGGTCGCTGCCGAGCTGCGCCGCGAGGGCACGCGAGCCGATGCCCGCCGCGACCACCACGCGCTCCACCGACTGCGGCGATCCGTCCACGATCACCGCCTGCACGCCGCCACCCTGCGTGATGAAGCCCTCCACCTTTCCGCTCACGAGCGTGGCCCCGCGACGCGCCGCCTCCTGGAGCAGGATGCGCACGAGCGCGCCGGGGTCGCGGCAGCGCCCGTTGTCGGGGAGCAGGAGACCGCTGCGGAAAATCGGCGCCAGCGCCGGCTCGAGGTCGCGGATCTCGCCTTCACCGAGCGCGATCGCGCGCACGCCCGCCGCCTCGCGCATGAAGCGCGTGAGTTCGCTGCCCTGGGCCACGCCGGGCTTCCCGGACACGTAGAGCTGGCCGCAGCGCTCGATCAGGGCTGCCGCCGCGGTGTCGCGCGTGAGGACCTCATAGGCCTCGAACGTGCCGCGATGCAGTTCGCGCATGGCGCGCGAGACCGCGAGCGATGCCTCCGCCTGGCTTGCCCTGACGGCCGCGAGCAGCCACGGCAGCACGCGCGGAAAGTAGAGCGGACGGATGGCGAGCGGGCCCTTGGGATCGAGCAGCCACTTCGGCGCCTGCCTGAGGATGCCCGGGATCGCGAACGGCACGACCGCGCCGGGGCTGATGTTGCCCGCGTTCCCGAACGACGGATTCTGGCCGCCGGGGTCGGGTTCGATCACCGTGACCGCGAAGCCCTCGCGCTGCAGCCAGGAGGCGGCGCAGACGCCGACGATGCCGGCGCCGACGACGGTGACCCGCGGCGCGCCCAATCCCGGCCGCTCAGTCGACCTTGATGCCGCGCTCGCGCACGACCTTGGCCCACTTCTCCTTCTCGCTCTTCACGAAACGGGCGGTCTCGGCCGGCGTCTTCATGGCGTCGGGCTCGAAGCCGAGGTTGATCATCTTGTCGCGCATCGCCTTCGTGGCCACCACCTCGCGCACCGCGGCATTGAGCTTGGCGACGATGTCCGGCGGCGTCCCGGCCGGGGCCTGGATCGACTCCCAGGTGGCGACGTCGTAGCCCGGCACGCCCGACTCGGCCATGGTCGGGATGTCCGGCGCGCCGGAGGCGCGCTTGCCCGTCGACACCGCGATGGCCTTGAGCTTGCCTTCCTTGGCCAAATTGATCGCCGAGCCGATGCCCGGAAGCATCATCGTGATGCGCCCGCCCATGAGGTCGGCCAAGGCCGGCGCGCTGCCCTTGAAGGGCACGTGCAGCATGTTGGTGCCCGTCATGCTCTGCAGCATCTCGCCGGCGAGGTGCCCGGCGCTGCCGATGCCGAACGAGGCGTAGGTGAGCATGCCCGGCTGCGCCTTGGCCATGGCGACGAGGTCGGCCGTGGTCCTGGCCGAAACGTCGTTGTTGGTCACGAGGAGCAACGGCACGATCGCCACCACGGTCACCGGCGTGAAGTCCTTCTCGATGTCGTAGGTGAGCTTGTACAGGCTCGGGTTGATGGCGAAGGAGGCGGAGACGAAGAGGAAGGTGTAACCGTCCGCCGGCTGGCCCTGCACGAACTGCGTCGCGAGGATGGTGTTGGCGCCCGGCTTGTTGTCGACGATGACCTGCTGGCCGAGTTTCTCGGTGAGCGCCGCCGCGGTGAGGCGCGCGAGGGCGTCCGATCCGCCGCCGGCGGGGAAGCCGACGATCAGCTTGATGGGCTTGGCGGGCCAGGCCTGCGCCTGGGCGGTTCCGGCGGAGGCAAAGGCCAGCGCGGCGGATAGGGCGATGGCGAAGTAGCGGGCAAGGCGGCTCGTTGCGGCGGTCATGGCAGTCTCCCTATCGTGGCGCCCGCGATGGCGGTGGCGGTGGCGGGATTGTATCGGGCGCGGCTTGTTTCCGGCACCTACGTCAGCGAGCACCGCACAAGCCCGAATTCCGCCTACTTCGAATCGCCTTCCACCAGAGCGACATTCGGGGCACCGCGAAGGAACCGCATCAGGTCCGCCGGCTTCGCATTACCCGCCCTGCGCCGGAGATATTCCGACGCCGTCTCCATGACGCCGACCTTCTCCGCGACCGCCACGGCGATGAACTGGTTCAGGGAAACGCCGTCCTCCTTCGCGAGGCGAGCAGCAGCCGTCTTCACCGACTTCGGCATCTTCAGGGGATAGGACGATTTGCCCATGGCTTCAACTCCTTCAGGCACTGCTCTGGCGTTCTGACAGTGTATGAACTGCTACGCGGGGGTCAAGTTGCCCGCATCAATATTGCCCGCCCCCCCGCAAGCGGTCAGGGCGACTGGAGTCAACTTGCAAGGCAGCGCCCGCCTGCGCTGGGGATAACTTCGCACTCTCCCTTTGGTTCAACGGGACTTGTCCACATTGGTTGACCCATGTACCCACAGGCGCCACGGCGGCCTCCTTCCATGCCTAGAATGCTTGTTTGCCCTCGCGAAGCACCGGCCCCGCGGCCGCCATCGATCCCGGAACCATGAACGATCTCTCCCAGCCCTCCACCCCCGCCGCAGCCGAGTCGCGCGAGAACATCGCCATCCGCGGCGCGCGCCAGAACAACCTCAAGAACCTGGACGTGGACATCCCCACGGGCGAACTGGTGGTGGTGACGGGGCCCTCGGGCTCGGGCAAGAGTTCGCTTGTCTTCGACACGCTCTATGCCGAGGGGCAGCGCCGCTACGTCGAGACGTTCTCGCCCTACGCGCGGCAGTTCCTCGACCGCATGGACAAGCCGCAGGTGGATTCGATCGACGGAATCCCGCCCGCCATCGCCATCGACCAGACCAACCCGGTGCGCACGTCGCGCTCCACGGTCGGGACGATGACGGAGATCAACGACCACCTGAAGCTCCTCTTCGCGCGGGCGGGGCGGCTGTCGTGCCGGAAGTGCGCGCGGCCGGTGCGGCGGGACAGTCCCGAGTCGATCTTCGCGGAGATGACCGCGCGGGCGCAGGCGGCGGGCGACCCGCGGCTTTCCATCACCTTCGCCATCGACGTGCCGAAGAACTTCACCGAGGCCGAGATCCTGCAGCACCTCGAGGCGCAGGGCTACACGCGCGTGCACTCGCGCAAGGGCTCGCGGCTGGACGTGGTGCAGGACCGCATCCGTATGGGCTCGGCCGAGAAGGCGCGCGTGGTGGAGGCGATCGAGGCGGCGCTGCGGGTGGGGATGGGGCGGGTGAACGTCTTTGTGGATGCCCTCACCCCCGACCCCTCTCCCGCAAGCGGGAGAGGGGAGAAAACGGCTCCCTCTCCCTTGGGAGAGGGCCGGGGTGAGGGTACGGTTTGGCGCTTCTCCAACGACCTGCACTGCCCCGACTGCGACATCCACTATGCCGACCCCAGCCCCGCGCGCTTCTCCTTCAACTCCCCCGTCGGCGCGTGCGACAAGTGCCGCGGCTTCGGGCGCGTGATCGGCGTGGACTACGGCCTGGTGATCCCGGACGAGTCCAAGCCCCTCGGCAAGGGCGCGGTGAAGCCCTTCCAGACGGCGAGCTTCGACGAGTGCCAGGACGACATCGAGAAGTACGCGAAGCGCCACGGGGTGGCGTTGGACATCGCCTGGCGCGACCTGCCGCCGGAGCACCGCCGCTGGGTGATCGAGGGCGACGAGGGCTGGGTGAGCTGGCACAAGACCGGCAAGACGCACTGGTACGGCGTGGCGCGCTTCTTCGAGTGGCTGGAGACGAAGGCCTACAAGATGCACATCCGCGTGCTGCTCTCGAAGTACCGCGCCTACACGCCCTGCGCGGACTGCGACGGCGCGCGGCTCAAGCCCGAGTCCATGCTCTGGCGCGTGGGCACCCGGGCCGAGGCCGACGCGGTGCTCGCCCCCGGGAAGCGCTATCCCCCGCGCGGCACGCAGTGGAGCCTCGACGAGCTGGCCGCGCTCCCGGGCCTGTGCCTGCACGACGTGATGCTGCTGCCCATCGAGCGGGCGCGGACCTTCTTCGAGCGCCTGGCGCTCCCCGCCCCGCTGGACGAGGCGACGGAACTGCTGCTGGAGGGAGTCAACGCACGGCTTCGCTTCGTGTGCGAGGTGGGCCTGGGCTACCTGACCCTGGACCGGCAGTCGCGCACGCTCTCCGGCGGCGAGGTGCAGCGCATCAACCTCACCACGGCGCTGGGCACCTCGCTCGTGAACACGCTCTTCGTGCTGGACGAGCCGTCGATCGGCCTGCATCCGCGCGACATGGGGCGCGTGATCGGCGTGATGAAGCGCCTGCGCGACGCGGGCAATTCGCTGGTGGTGGTGGAACACGATCCGCAGATCATGCTGGAGGCCGACCGCCTGCTCGACATGGGGCCGGGCCCCGGCGAGCGCGGCGGCGAGATCGTCTTCTTCGGCACTCCGGACGAACTCAGGCGGGCGGACACGATCACGGCGCAGTATCTGTCGGGGAGGAAGCGGGCGGATGGGTTGGTTGGACCCTCATCCCCGACCCTTCTCCCAAGGGAGAAGGGAGACTCTCCCGGCCTCACCCTTCGCGGCGTCACCGAGCACAACCTCAAGGACGTGGATGTCGAGTTCCCGCTCAACCGCCTCGTGTGCGTGACGGGCGTCTCGGGGTCGGGGAAATCCACGCTTATCCAGGACGTGCTGCACCCGGCCCTCCGCAAGCACCTGGGCAAGCCCACGGAAACGCCCGGCGCCTTCCGCGAGATACACGGCGCGGCGCGAATCAACGACGTGGTGTTCGTGGACCAGTCGCCCATCGGCCGCACCACGCGCTCCAACCCCGCGAGCTACGTGGGCGCGTTCGACGCCATCCGCGACATCTTCTCCCGCGCACCGGAAGCGAAGACGCGCGGCTACACGGCGGGCACCTTCAGTTTCAACTCCGGCAACGGGCGCTGCCCCACCTGCAGCGGCAACGGCTTCGAGCACGTGGAGATGCAGTTCCTCTCCGACGTGTACCTGCGCTGCCCGGACTGCAACGGCCGGCGATACCGCGACGAGGTGCTCGAGGTGAAGGTGGCCGGGCGCTCCATCGCCGAGATGCTGGATCTGACGGTCAACGAGGCGCTCGCCTTCTTCTCCGGCGAGAAGGACGTGGTGGCGCGCCTCAAGCCGCTGGCGGACGTAGGCCTCGATTACCTGCGGCTCGGGCAGCCCGTGCCCACGCTCTCCGGGGGCGAGGCGCAGCGCCTGAAGCTGGCGGGGCACCTGGTCGAGGTGGGCGGCGGTTCGGTGAAGATGCTGCCCAAGCGGCCGGCGGAGGTGGTGGCCGCGGCGCTCCATCCCCCGGTCGCCCCGGCCCGTACGCGGCTCTTCCTCTTCGACGAGCCCACGACGGGGCTGCACTTCGAAGACGTAGCCAAGCTCCTCACCGCCTTCCGCCGCCTCATCGCCGCGGGAAATTCGCTCGTCGTCATCGAGCACAATCTGGACGTCATCCGTGCCGCCGACTGGATCGTGGACCTGGGGCCGGAGGGGGGCGATGCGGGGGGCGAGGTGGTCGGCGCCGGCACGCCCGCGCAGATGATGGCGATGGCGGCATCGCACACAGGCCGGGCGTTGAAGGACTACGAGGCGGCGTTGTCGCGGCCTTTGGGGAAACTCGTTGCCGCGGAGCCGCGGATGCTGCCGGCCCGAGCGGCCATCTCCCCCAACATCGTCGTGCGCCACGCTCGCGAGCACAACCTGAAGGGCATCGATGTCGAGGTGCCGCGCGGCAAGTTCACCGTGATCACGGGCGTCTCGGGCTCCGGCAAGTCCACGCTCGCCTTCGACATCCTGTTCAACGAAGGGCAGCGGCGCTACCTCGAGTCGCTCAACGCCTACGCGCGCCAGTTCGTGCAGCCGGCCTCGAAGCCCGACGTGGACGCGATCTTCGGCATCCCGCCCACGGTGGCCATCGAGCAGCGCACCTCGCGCGGGGGCTCGAAGAGCACGGTGGCCACGCAGACCGAGATCCACCATTTCCTCCGGTTGCTCTTCGTGAAGCTGGGCACGCAGCACTGCCCCGAGTGCGACGTGCCCATCGAGCCGCAGAGCCTGGAATCGATCGCGGCGCGCATCCTCAAGGAGCATCGCGGGAAGCAGGTGGCCCTCCTCGCCCCATTGGTGGTCAATCGCAAGGGCTTCTACACGGACCTCGCCAAGTGGGCGCGCGGCAAGGGCGTGTCGCACCTGCGCGTGGACGGCGAGTGGCTGCCCACGGAACGCTGGCCGCGGCTGGACCGCTTCCGCGAGCACACGCTGGAACTGCCGGTGGCGGAACTCAAGGTGGATGCGGCGAACGAAGACGTGTTGCGCGACGCGCTCGAACAGGCGGCGGACCTGGGCAAGGGAGTCGTGCACCTGCTCGCGGGCGGATTCAATCCACCCTCATCCCCGGCCCTTCTCCCAAGGGAGAAGGGAGCGCTTGGCTCTCCCAAAGGAGAGGGAGGTGTTTTGGTGTTCTCCACGAAGCGCGCTTGCCCCTCGTGCGCACGCAGCTTCCCCGAACTCGATCCCCGCCTCTTCTCCTACAACTCCAAGCACGGTTGGTGCCCGGCGTGCTACGGCACAGGGGTGAAGCTGGAGGGCGTCGACTGGAACGACGAGCGCGCCAAGACCGGCACCGAGGACCACGTGCTCGACTCCTGGGTGGAGTGGCTGCAGCTCGAGGAGGCCTGCCCCGCGTGCGAGGGCAAGCGCCTGAACCGCGAGGCGCTGGCCGTGCGTTTCCGCGACCAGTCGATCGCCACGATGAGCGAGCAGCCCATCTCGGCCGCCCACCGCTTCTTCGACAAGATACGTACTCCCTCTCCCTTGGGAGAGCAAAGGGCTCCCTTCTCCCCTGGGAGAAGGGCTGGGGATGAGGGTCTCACCGAACGCGAGACCGAGATCGCGCGCGACATCCTCGCCGAGCTTTCCACGCGGCTCGATTTCCTGGAGCAGGTGGGACTGGGGTACCTGTCGCTCGACCGTGGCGCGCCCACGCTCTCCGGCGGCGAGGCGCAGCGCATCCGGCTCGCGGCGCAGTTGGGCTCGAATCTGCGCGGCGTTTGCTACGTCTTGGATGAACCTACCATCGGCCTGCACCCGCGCGACAACCGGATCCTCCTCGACACGCTGGCAAAGTTGAACGCCAAGGGCAACACCCTGGTGGTGGTGGAGCACGACGAGGACACCATCCGCCACGCGCAGCACGTGATCGACCTGGGGCCGGGAGCGGGAAGGCTCGGCGGGTGGGTGGTGGCGGAGGGAACGGCCGACGAGCTATCGCGCAATCCCAAGTCGCTGACGGGCAAGTTCCTTCGCGAGCCGCTGAAGCACCCCGTGCAACCGCGGCGGCCGGTGAACCGGAAGACGCCGTCCATGGAAGTCATTGGTGCGAACCTGCACAACCTCCAGGACATAACCGTGCGCTTTCCGCTGGGGCGGCTCACGGTGGTGACGGGTGTGTCAGGCTCGGGCAAGTCGACGCTCGCGCGCGACGTGCTGCGCGAGAACCTGGAGCGGCTGGTGGGGGCGGCGCGGGACCGGAAGGCCGCACCTTTCGTGCTCGGCTGCAAGTCGGTTTCCGGCTGGGAGAGCGTGTCGCGCGTGCTGGAGGTGGACCAGACGCCCATCGGCAAGACGCCGCGCTCGTGTCCCGCGACCTACGTGGGATTCTTCGACACGATCCGGAAGCTGTTCGCGGATACGCAGGAAGCGCGCATCCGCGGCTACACCGCGAGCCGGTTCTCCTTCAACGCGGGTGGCGGCAAGGCGAAGGGCAAGGGGCGCGGCAAGGCGGCCCCGGATGCCGGGCGCTGCGCCGCGTGCGAGGGACAGGGCATCAAGACCATCGAGATGAGCTTCCTGCCGGACGTGAAGGTGCTGTGCGAGGCGTGCGGTGGAGCGCGGTTCAACCCCGAGACGCTGGCGGTGCAGATGCGGGGGAAGTCGGTCGGGGAGGTGCTGAAGTTGAGCGTGGACGAGGCGGTGGAGTTCTTTACCGCGCATCCGTCCATCCACCATGCGCTGCGGCTGCTGCAGGACGTGGGGCTGGGGTATCTCACGCTGGGGCAGCAGAGTCCGACCTTGTCTGGTGGTGAGGCTCAACGCATCAAACTTGTTACTGAACTCGCAAAGGTGCGAACTTCTCCCTCTCCCTTGGTCGGGGGTCGGGGATCCGCGAAATCTCTCCCCTCTGCCTCCGGGAGAGGGGTCGGGGGTGAGGGTAAACATACTCTCTACGTCCTCGACGAACCCACCGTGGGCCTGCACATGGCGGACGTGGAGAAACTGATCCGCGTTCTCCATCGCCTCGTGGATGCCGGGAA
>CAZOIB010000259.1:0-1585 GCA_964579785.1 uncultured Lysobacter sp.
GGTCCTCATGCCACGCATCCAAGCGCTTTTCCGCCGGCTGCTGCTTCTGTCGCTCCTGGGCATCGCCACCACGGCGTGGGCACAGGCCAGCCAAGCCCGGACCGGCCAGTTCTTCCGGCCGCTGTCCCCTGCGCTCGCCGCTGCCGCGAAGTCCACCAACGCCCCGGGCGTTGGCTCCGAGGCGATACCCGTCCAGTTGAACGCCGCCGAGTTGTTCGAGCCGGGATACGGGGAGGAAGTTCAACTCACGCTGCCCTCGGGGCTGACACACGACGTCGTCCGCGAGCTGGTCCGGGACCATGGCGGCGGGGTTACGTCCTGGATCGGCTTCTTCAAGGGGCGCGGCAATGCGAACCGCGTGATCGTGACGATGGGGCCCGGTGGCTCCTACGGCGTCATCGATGCGCCCGAGGGCACCTACCGCCTCGTGCCCGGAGGCGAGCACGACTGGCTCGTGGACATGGCCAAGGAGCAGCCCTACCTGCCGCTGCCCAGCTTCGGCAACGACGAGCTGGAGACGCCGGAAGGCGCCAAGTCGGCGTCGTTCGATCCCTACCAGGCGGCGTTCGAGACCGCGGTGCCGGGCAGGAACAGCGTCGGCCTGGGCAAGGCGACTCCATCGCCGCAGGCGGTGATCGACATCATGTTCGTCGTCACGCAGGGCTTCGCGACCAAGCTCGGCACGAATCTCGCGACCCGCCTCGCCTTCCTGGTGACGCGGGCGAACACTTCCTACACGGACAGCGAGGTGGCCATCACGCTGCGGCACGTCAACACGACGATCGTCGATTACTCCGACGCCACCGACAACAGCACCGCCCTCTACGCGATCTCACCCCTGCACAGCGGCTTCGACAGCGCGAAGTTCGGCGGCATCGAAGGCATCCGCACATCGGTTGGCGCCGATCTCGTCGCCCTGATGCTGAGCGGGAACGACTTCGGCGGCAGCGGCGTGGCCTGGGTGGGCAGCTCCTCGCCGCATCCTTCCTACATGTACTCGGTCACCAAGGGCTGCATGGCTTCGTGCGAATCGGTTTTCATCCACGAGGTCGGGCACAACATGGGCAACAAGCACGACCGGTCCACGGCAGCGTGGCAGGCGGGTGGCACTTCCTCGCCTCCCATCGGCGCCTTCCCCTATTCGTTCGGGTATGCGTTCTGCAACAGCGGTGCGCTGACGTGCAACCCCGCATTGCCATCCTCCGGCGGCGGCTGCTCCAGCCAGCCGGAGTGCTCGCCGGACCACGCCAACAACTTTGCGGACATCATGGCGTACTTCCAGGGCACGACGGACCGTATCTACAAGTTCTCCAATCCGGGCGTGACCTGTGCCGCCACCGGCGGCGACGGCGCCGGCCGCCCCTGCGGCGTGAGCGAGTCCGCCGCGAGTTCGGCGAACACGGCGCTGTCGATGAACAACAACCGCGTGGCGCTCTCCGCGCTAAAGCCGACGGTGATCACCGGCCCCGTGCTGACCGTCACCAAGGCGGGAACCGGAAGCGGCACGGTCACCTCGAGCCCGGCGGGCGTCAGCTGCGGCGCGACCTGCAGCGCGAGCTTCGGCGACGGCTCGGCGGTCACCCTG
>CAZOIB010000260.1:0-5076 GCA_964579785.1 uncultured Lysobacter sp.
TCGATGGGCAGCAGCTGGTTCGCCTGGGCGGGGGGCAGCAGGACGTTGCCGGGCAGGCTCATGCCCTGCTGGAGGTTGCGGATGTACTCGTAGCGGTCCGAGGTGATGGCCGCGGCGGACTTCTCGTCGCGCAGCACCACGGGACGCAGGAAGACCATGAGGTTGGTGCGCTTGCGGTTCCGCGTCTCGTACTTGAAGAGGCTGCCGATCCACGGGATGTCGCCCAGGAGCGGCACCTTGTCGACGCCGGCCTGCTGGTCGTCCTGGATCAAGCCCCCGAGCACCACGATCTGGCCGTCGTCGACGAGCACGGTGGATTCCAGCGAGCGCTTGTTGGTGATGATGTCGGCGGAGCGCACGAGCTGCGCCTCGCGGGTGACGCTGGAGACTTCCTGGAAGATCTTCAGCTTCACCGACCCGCCTTCGGCCACCTGCGGCGTGACCTTGAGGGTGAGGCCGATGTCCTTCCTCTCGATGGTCTGGAACGGGTTGGTGGCGCTGCCGGAGGTGGGCGTGTAGCTGCCGGTGATGAACGGGACGTTCTGGCCGACGATGATCTTCGCCTCCTCGTTGTCGAGAGTGAGGACGTTGGGCGTGGAGAGCACGTTGGCGCCGGAGTCGGCCTCCAGGGCGCGGGCCAGCACCTGCAGGTTCAGGACCTCGATGTCGGTGCCGGGGATCTTGAGCGTGCCGTTGATGAGGCCGAGGTTCAGGCCCCCGGCGAGGGTGCGCGGGTCGATGGCGGCATTGATGATGTTGGAGCCGAGTCCCCCCGCGGTGCCGGTGTTGAAGTTGGTGCCGCCGAACACCGACTGGCCATTGCCGATGTTGCGGGCGGACTGCCACTGCACGCCGAACTCGCTCGCGATGCCGGTGGACACCTCCACGATCAGCGCCTCCACGAAGACCTGGGCGCGGCGGGCGTCGAGCTTGTCGATCACCGCGCGCAGGCTGCGGTAGACGGGTTCCGGCGCGATGATGATGATCGAGTTGGTCGGCGTGTAGGCCTGGATGATCGACGCGGGCGCGGGCGTGCTGGTTGCCGCGGCGGAGGACGTGCCGCCGGTCTGGGCGGCGGGGGTCGCGGCGGTCGTGGACGCGCGGGCCGATTCGGAGCCGGAGATCAGGCCGCGCAGGGTGTCGGCGATCTTCAGCGCCTCGGCATTGCGCAGGTAGACCACGTGGATGTTGCCGGCGCCGGCGCCGGGTGTGTCGAGGCTCGCGGCCAGCGCCTTGATGCGCGCCAGCAGCCCCGGGTTGTCGCCGCGCACGAGGAGGCTGTTGGTGCGCGGGTCGACCGCGACGGAGGCCTTGGCCGGCGTGCCCGGCGCATTGGCCGGCGCGGAGGTTTCCGGGATCACGCTCCTGATCGTCTGCGCCACGTCGACCGCGGAGGCGTGCTGCAGGCGCAGCACCTGCACGTCGCCGCCCGTGGGCAGGTCGATCGCGCGGATGATGGACTCGATGCGCTTCACGTTCTCCGCGTAGTCGGTGATGACGATCGCGTTGTTGTTCGGGTAGGCGGCGACGAAGTTGTTGGCGGTGACGAGCGGGCGCAGCACCGGCACCAGCTGCATGGCCGACTCGTTCTGCAGGATGAAGACGCGCGTCACGATGCGGTCGCCGGGCACCTTCGCGGCGGCCTCGCCCGTGGGGCTGGCCCCGGTCTTGCCCTCGGCCTCGGGGACGATCTTCACGAATCCGTTCGATTCCACCGCCGCGTAGCCCTGCGTGCGCAGCACGGAAAGCAGCATCGGGTAGAGGAGGTCCTTCGGCACCGGCTTCTCGGAGACGACGTTCACCGTGCCCGTCACCCGCGGGTCGAGGATGAAGTTCCTGCCCGTGTGGCCGCCGACCGCCTTGATGACCGAGACGATGTCGGCGTTCACGAAATTGAGCGTGACCTTCTCCTCCTCCGCGGCGGAAGCCGGCTGGAACGAGAAGAGGGCGGCGAACGCCACCAATGCTAGAAACCGTGTCACGAGACTTTGCTTCCTCATTGATTTCTCGGGCATTTTGCGCCGAATCGCCATTTTATTACAGGGGGGTTGCCGATTTGTGACTCTGACGTACCTGGTACCTGTACCTGGTACCTGTACCTGGTACGAAATCAGGGGTGGACGGTGTAGCTCAACTGGACGGCGGAGGAGCCGCGCTGGACCTCGGCCTGGATGCTCGAGGTGGTGGCGAACTGCTGGTAGAGGCGGGCCAGGTCGCCGGCCGAGGCCACCTTCTGCCCGTTCACCTTGCGGATGACGTCGCCGGGCTGCAGGCCCAGGCGCGAGGCGAGGCTGCCGGGAGGGGCCTCGTCCAGGCGCACGCCGCCGCCGGGGGGCGAGCCGATGCGGCCGAGGTAGCCCATCTGCGCCGGATCCTTGAGCGCCTCGTCCAGGTCCTTGCGCGAGAAGGTGTAGGCGTTGGAACCCGATCGCGAGACGTTCAGGCGGAAGCCGGACGCCCTGCCGCCCACCGCGCGCGGCACCGCTGCCATGCGCGTGTCGAGATCGATGCGTTCGCGCACCCCGGCGCGCGCAATCACCGCGTGATCGCGCTCCACGGCCACCAGGCTCACGCCGGGCTGCAGTTCGCCGCCCAGGTTCACCGCGACGTCCTTGCCGCCCAGGTTGAACACCGCCGAGCCGATATCCGCGGGCGAGGGCGCGACCACCCCCTTCAGGCGGATTCCCGACGCAGGTCTGGCCGCGGCACCGGCCGGCGCCGCCCCGCCGAACAGCCGCGCGACGGCCGCGAGATCGGTGCCGCCCGAAGCCACGGCCGCCTGCGCCACGCGGGCCGGGGCGAGAAACCTCCAGGTCCACTGCGCCAGCAGCCAGGCGAGCACCAGCACCAGCGCGGCGGTCACCAGCGTGCCGAACAGGGTTGCTGCCTTCGGTGGGGAGTTCCCGGGAACGGCGGCCATGGCCAATGATAGGGCGTTTAGCGCCCCGGGCGGCGTCCCGTATCGATCTCGAGGTACTTCCAGGGCTCGTGGGCGAAGGGGTGCTTGCGGTAGTTGAGGAGCCAGGGCTGCACCAGCACCTTCTGCGCCTTGTAGGTCTCGACCATCCAGGGCGAGTAGACGGCGATCAACTTCACCATGCGCGCGATGAGAGCATTGCGCTCCGGCGAATCGGGCAGTCGCTTCACGCGCTCGTAGAGGGCGTTGTATTCCGGGAGGTCGAACATCGCGTAGTTCACCTGGCCGATGGAGCCCTTCCACAGGAGCTGCAGGAAGTTCTCGCCGTCCGGGAAGTCCGCGATCCACCCGTAGCTGAAGGACTGCACGCGGCCGTGCTGCGCCTGCTTGCGCAGTTCCGGGAGCTTTTCCACCTTGTCGAAGGTCACGCGGATGCCGATCGCGTCCATGGACTTCTTCCACAGCTCGTTCCTCTGCCGTTCGCGCAGGGTCGGAGCGGAGGCGTGTTCGAAGGAGAACGGCGAGCCGTCGGGCGCCTCGCGGTAGCCGTCGCCGTCGCGATCGGTGTAGCCGAAGATGTCGAGCAAGGCCTTGGCCCGGGCGGGGTTGAATTCGAGCGTGGGGCTCACGAACGACGCATCGTGGCCCGACACGGCCGGCGGCAAGGGCGTGTGCGCGCGCACCGACTGCCCCTTGTCGAGGATCGCGAGCTGGTCGTCGATGCGGAAGGCCATGCCGATCGCGCGCCGCAGCGCCACGCGTTCCGGCGTGTAGCCGCCGATCGCGTTGGGCTTGCCGTCGATTTCCGGCGCGGTATTGAACGTGGTGTACGTGGTGTAGGCGATCTCGTCGGGCACGACGTAGATGCCGGCCCTGGCGAGATTGGGTGCCAGCCGGCCGCCGGGAAGCGCGGTGTTGGCGAAGTCCTCGGGCAGCGGGCGGATGTAGTCGTGCGCGCCGTTCAGGAAGGCGAGCCAGCGCGGCTGCGCCTCGTCGACGACGTGGATCTCGACGCGATCCACGAGGGGCAGGCGCCTGCCCTGCAGGCGCGCGTGGATGGCGCGGCTCGCCGCGTCCGGCCCCGGGTCGCCGTCGAAGACCTCGGCGCGGTAGCCGGGATTGGCGACGAGCGCGATGCGCGAGCCGCGCACCCATTCGGCCACGCGGAAGGGACCCGACCCCACCGGGTGGAAGGCGATGTCGGCGCCGTAGCGCTCCACCACCTCCCGGGCCAGGGCGGCGGTGGCGGGCATGGCCAGCACGAAGCCGAACGAGTAGTCGGGATTGGCGAGGCGGATGCGGATGGTGTAGCGGTCGAGCGCCTCGAGCCCGGCGATGGGCCGGTCGTAGTCGAAGCGCCCGCTCGCCTTGGCCGCGTTCATCGCCGCGTCGGCGCCCACGATCTTGCCCTCGACCAGGAACAGCCACTTGCTGCGCAGCTTCGGGTCGAAGAGGCGCTTGATCGAGTACACGTAGTCGTGCGCCGTCAGCTCGCGCGGCCGGCCGCCGAAGGCGGGGTCGTCGGCGAAGTGCGTGCCCGGCTTCAGCCGCAGGGTATAGGTGGCGCCGCCGTCGGTGATCTCGGGAAGCGAGGCGGTGTTGCCGACGAGCTTCGCGGGACGCGCGAGGAAGTCGTAGCCCAGCAGCGGGTCGAAGATCGCCTGCGCGATGCTGCCCGAGGCCTCGTCGGTCTCGACGGCGGGATCGAGCGAGGTTTCGGCGCCGGGGTAGGCCGTGCGCACCACCTTGTGGGGGCCGGCGGCCAGGGATCCCGTTGCGATGGCGAACGCGAGAACGAACGAAGCGACTGCCTCCGGAAACGGGCGTCGGGTGAGACGTGGAAGGCGGGCCATGGCCCGGATTGTGCTGAATTTGGGCGCCCGTTGTCCGTTCCACCCGCCCGGACCCCGGGGATTCCTGCGTGACGCTTGCGTAACACCCCGCGGACTACAAGGGCGATAGGCAGGCGCACGCAGTGGCATCCACCGACGGCGCCGCCCGGCTGTTCGAATCGAAAACCTGACGGGAGGCACGATGACACGCCATACCTGCGCGACCCTGGCCATGTTGGCTGCAACGGCAATTTCCCTTTCCGCCCCGCAGTCCACGTGGGCGGACTCCAACAAGCAACCGGCCATCACCTCCGTTCGTGCCGATCC
>CAZOIB010000261.1:0-45588 GCA_964579785.1 uncultured Lysobacter sp.
AGGTCGAACTCGTACCAGCGCACCGAGAACTTGGCCGAAGTCGGGAAGGCGTGATGGTTGTTGTGCAGCTCCTCGCCGCCGATCCAGGCCGCGATCGGGATCATGTTGGTGCTGGCATCCTCGGTCTGGAAATTGCGATAGCCCCAGTAGTGGCCGATGCCGTTGATGACGCCGGCCGCCCAGAAGGGAATCCACGCCATCTGGATGCCGAACATGAGGATGCCGGGCAGGGCGCCGAACAGCGCGATGTTCACGAGGGCGAGCAGCAGGATGCCCTTCTTGTGGTGCGGCGAGTAGATGTGGCGCTCGATCCAGTCGTCCGGCGTGCCATGGCCGTAGCGCTGCATCGTCTCGGGATGGCGCGACTCCTTCACGTACAGGAACACGCCGCCGAAGAGCACGCGCCGGATGCCGTAGACCTGCGGGCTGTGCGGATCCTCGGGGGTCTCGCACTTCGCGTGGTGCTTGCGGTGGATGGCCGCCCATTCCCTGGTGATCATGCCCGTGGTCAGCCACATCCAGAAGCGGAAGAAGTGGCTCACGGCCGGGTGCAGGTCGAGCGCGCGGTGCGCCTGGCAGCGGTGCAGGTAGAGGGTGACGCCCGCGATCGTGACCTGGGTCAGGATCGCGAGCGCGAGGAGGTCGCCCCACCAGGGGAGATTGAGCAAGCCGTGGAACAGCATCGGGTGCGCCTTTCGCAGGACCTGCGAGGAAGGGGGTGGGAGAGATGCGCTTCGGGCGGAATTCTAGCCCACTACCCTCACATCGCGCTGGGGGAAGGGTATTTCGATGCCTTCGGCGCGGAATGCCTCGAGGACCTCCTTGAGGATGGCTCCGCGCAGCTGCATCTGGCCCTGGTCCGGGTCGGCGATCCAGGCCGACATCTCGATGTCGATGCCGTTGTCGCCCAGGGCGGAAATGAAGACCCCGGGCGCGGGATCGGCGAGGATGCGGGGCTGGCGCCCGGCGGCCGCGAGCAGCAGGACAAAGGCCCGGTCGACATCGGTCGCGTAGCCGACCGTGACCTTCACCTTGACCGCCACCTTGCGGTCGGTGAAGGAGTGGTTGGTGACGCACTGCGTGATCATCGTCTCGTTGGGGATGATCGACTCGGTGCCGTCGAGGCTGCGGATCACCGTGTAGCGCGACTCGATCGCCTTCACCACGCCCTGGCGGTTGTCCACCGTGACCAGGTCGCCGATGCGGATCGAGCGGTCGAGCAGGATGATGTAGCCGCTCACGTAGTTGCTGGCCACCTTCTGCAGGCCCAGCCCGAGCCCGACGCCGAGCGCGCCGCCGAAGACCGAGAGCGCGGTGATGTCGATGCCGGCGAGCGGCAGCGCCACCAGGATGGCGACGAGGAACGCGGCAGCCCGCACCAGCTTCGCGATCACCACGCGCGTGGACAGCTCGATCGCCTCGGCGGCCAGGACGCTTCCCTCGACCATGCGCGCGATCCACAGCGAGATCGCCAGCGTGACCGCCACGGCGGCGATGCCCTGCCCGACGAGCAGCAGCGAGATGCGCTGCCTGCCGATGGTGAAGGCCATCGCGTCCAGCGCGTCCCAGACCTCCGGGAGGATGCCGGTCAGGTGCAGGGCCACGCCCACCCACATGGTGATGGAGAAGGTGCGCTCCGAGCCGCGCAGGAACGCCCCTTCCGGCAGGACGTGGCGCAGCACGTAGACCGCGAAGCGGATCACCGCGAACGCGGCGACCAGCGCGATGGCGAGATCGACCAGCGGCGTGGCGTAGACCTTGCGCAGCAGCACGCGCCCGACCCACAGGATGCCGAGCGCCGTGAGCGGCATGGCGACGCGATCGAAGCCGCCGGCGCCGAACTTCCACACCTGCCGGGCGGCAACGCGCCTGCGCAGCATCCCGCCAACCAGCCAGCCGAGCGCCACGCCCGCGGCGATGACGGCGAGCTGCGCGAGCCCGCGCGGCGCGGAGGCCTGGGTCGCAAATGCTTCCAGCGTTCTTTCGAGCGGGCTCATGGTCGCGAAGCGGGCTGCGGGAGTGTCGGCCGGGAAACGCGCCGCTGGTGGGTCGGACGCGTCATTGTAATCGCGAGGCGCCCGCGCGGTGCCTCTCGAAGTCGCGCGCGTAGCGTGCGGCGACCTGGCGCTCGCCGGAGATGACCACGATGTTCTCCGCGTTCCTGGCCTGAGCAGCTTGCGTGAAGTTGTAGCTGCCGGTGACGACGACGGGCGAGCGGGTCTGCGCGTCGATGAGCACGACCTTGTTGTGGAAGGCGGCGTGTTCCCCTTGCAGCCAGATGCGCACGCCTGCGCGGCCAAGCTGCCCGAGCACGGGCAGGCCTCCGGCTTCGTGCTGCTTCGCGTCGCCGATGAGCTCTACCTCCAGGCCGCGTTGCGCCGCTTTCGCGAGTGCGGCGGCGATGCGCCGGTTGGTGAAGAGGTAGGCCTCGACCTGCACGCTGCTGCGTGCCCTGGAGATGCGCTCGGCGATCACGCGGTCCACTTCGTCGCCGGGCGTGAAGTAGGCCTCGACGCGGGGCGCCGCGCCGGCGGCCCGCGGACCGGGAGCGGGTCCGGCGGCCGCCGCGGCGAGCGCCAGGCTGCAGGCGAGCGCCGCCAGTGCCGCCTTCACGCGCCGCGTTGCATGACGGCGGCGAAGAAGCCGTCGGTGTCGTGCACGTGCGGTGTCAGGCGCAGGTATTGCTCGCAGCCGGGAATGACCACGCCCTGGCGGGCCAGGACCTCGGCGCAGGGGATCACCGCGAAGTCCGGATGCGCGGCGAGGAAGCGCGCGACGATGGCCTCGTTTTCCTCCTCGAGGAGGCTGCAGGTGCCGTAGACGAGGCGGCCGCCGGGCTTGAGGAGTCCGGCCGCGGCCTCGAGAATCGCGGTCTGCTTGGCGTTGAGTTCCGCGAGGCCTTCCTCCGTCTGCCGGAACTTGAGGTCGGGATTGCGGCGCAGCGTCCCGAAGCCCGTGCACGGCGCGTCGACGAGGACGCGGTCGACCTTGCCGCGCAGGCGCTTCACCTTGCTGTCGTTCTCGCCGGCGATGCGCTGCGGATGCACGTTGGACAGCCCCGAGCGGCGCAGGCGCGGCGTGAGGTTCGCCAGGCGCTTTTCCGAGATGTCGTAGGCATAGAGGCGCCCGTGCGAGACCATCGCGGCGCCGAGCTGCAGCGTCTTGCCGCCGGCGCCGGCGCAGAAATCCACCACCATGTCGGTCCTCCGGGGCTCGACGAGCAGTCCCAGGATCTGGCTGCCCTCGTCCTGCACCTCGACCGCCCCGTCCACGAACATCGGATGGCGGTTGAGGGCGATCTTGTCCCGCATGCGCACGCCGATCGGCGAGTAGCGGGTGGGCGCGCCGGGCGTGCCGTCGGCCTCGAGCCGGTCGAGGACGGCCTGGCGCGGCGCCTTGAGGGTGTTCACGCGCAGGTCGAGCGGCGCCGGGTGCTGCAGGCTCCTCGCCAGCGCGAGTATCTCGTCGTCCGGGTAGCGCTTGCGCAGCCGGGCGATGACCCAGTCCGGCAGTTCCGCCTGCACCCCGAACGGCTGCGCGGCGATGTCGACGGCCTTGAATTCGGCCAGCCACTTCGCCTCCGCCCCCCGGAGCACGGTGTCGAGCGAACCTATTCCCAGCCCCTGCAGCTTCACCAGGGCCGCGAGCGCGAGCTCGCGCGGCGACGCCGAGGGAGTGAGGCTTTCGAGGAGCCGCCGGTGGCGCAGCACGGCATACACGGTGTCGGCGATGAGCGCGCGGTCGCGGCTGCCCAGGCTGCGGTTGTCGCGGAAGTGGTGCTTGAGGGTCACGTCGGCGGGGCTGCGCAGCGGCAGCACGACCGTGAGCGCGTGCACGATCGCCTCGAGCTGCGTGCGGGTGAGCGGGGCGGACATGTCTAGCGCGCCCTGACCGAGGTGGCGGTCTGCTCGACGACGAGGCGGTTTCTCGCGATCGGATAGCGCAGCTTCACCGGAAGAAAGTGGTGTTCGACGCCCAGCCAGACATCGACGGCCTCCTCGGGCCTGGCGCCCGTGTGGCGCAGGTGCAACGCGTTGGTGCGGCCGAGGGGCAGTTCCAGCTCTTCCATCCCGAGGACCTGCAGCTGGTACTGGTAAAGGCGCCGTTGGGTGTAGACACGCAAGTCCATCGCTTCGCCTTTCGGGGGCCGGTGGGCCAGCTGGAAGATCATCGACAGCCAGTCGACGGTGGCATCGGTGAGCGCTCCGCTGCGTCTTTCGTCGCCGCGCTGGAATTCCACCGTGCGCGCGTCCCAGTCGAACGCCAGGCCTTCCTGCGCCGTCCCGGGCCGCCGCTCGCTGAAGCGCTCCGGCCGCAGTCCTTCCGGGGTGACGCGGCCGGTGGCCTCCTGGTCGATGCGCCCCTCGAGGAAGACGGTGAAGAAGCCGGTCGCCTGGATGCTGCCGGTGATCTCGTAGCGGTCGCCGTCGCGCTTCCACGAGTACTCGGCCTCGCCGTCCGCGAAGACGGAGGTGAGCGCGTAGGCAATGGTCACTTCCGCCGGCAGGGCGTCGACCGCGAAGACGGGCGGCGTCGGTGCTGCCAGCGGCACCGCAGGTTGCGCGAGCGCCACGACCTCGGGCGGCGGCGCGGCGGGCAGGGGCTCGATCGGGATCGTCGCCAGTGCCGCGAGCGGTGCTTCGGTCGCCAGCGGAAGGTCGGGAAGGAAGGCCACGGTCGCATCGGGCAGCAATGCGGGCCGGGCGCGGCGGGGTCGCGGCTGCGGGGGAGCCACGACGCGCGCGGGCGCTGGCGGCTCGACGATCGCCGCGGGTTGCAGGGTCGCGCTGTACTCGGGAGCGTCGAGGTCCGCGTCATCCTGCGCCGGCACGCGGACCCCGACCACCACGGCGCCATGCAGCGCGGCGGAAACCGCCACCGCCATGGCGGCGGCACGGTAGGAAGGATCGATGGCGCGCAGCAGTTCCATGGTTACCGGGTCGAGAGACTGACCAGCGTCTGCTCCAGCTTGAGGCCGCGGGCGTCCTCGAAGACGATGCGCACGGCCAGGTTGTGATGCTCCTTGGCGAGCCAGAGCTGCGCCTTGTTCTCGTTCGCCTCCCCGGTGATGCGTTCGTAATGCACCGTGGCGAATTCCCCGGCCGGCGTCGCAAGCAGCGACTCGTCCACCTTGCGATAGGCGTAACGCTCCACCTTGCGTCCGTTGGACATGTGCATGCGCACTTCGTTGCCGCCCGGTTGCATGTTCATGAACTGGTACATGACCGACAGGCGGTCCTGCGTGCCGGGCGGGAGGGGTACCAGCGTTTCCTCGCCGCGGTATTCGGAGCGCAGCCGGGCGCCGGGCCAGTCGAAGGTGGCGAGGATGTCCCGGTCCGGGGCGCCGGCGCGCTTCTGCTCGAAGCGCAGCGGTTGCAGGCCGCCGGAGACGACGCGCCCCTCGCTGCGCAGGACGACCGTATCGTCGAGGAAGAGCTTGAACAGGCCTTCGGCGCGGGTCGTGCTCTCGATGCGGAAGGTGTCGGCCTTGCGCACGTAGCTCTCGGACACGCGGCCGATGGTGAGGCCGCTGGTGACGATGCGGTATTCCGCGGCGATCTCCGTGGGCGCGGCGAAGGCGGGGGCCGCGAGCGAGAGGGCGAACAGCAACGCAAGAACCTTCATGCGGGGTCCCGGGGAGCGATCAGGCTATCCGTGGAAACGCCCGAACCCCGGATGCGGACGACATCGCCCGTCCCGATTTCGACGCGCCCCTCGGCGAGCCACCGCGCCGCCTGCGGATAGATGCGGTGTTCCTGCGCCAGGACGCGTTCGGCGAGGGCGTCTTCCGTATCCCCGTCGAGGACGGGAACGGCGGCCTGCACGAGGATGGGACCGTGGTCGAGCGCGGGAGTGACGAAGTGCACCGTGGCGCCGTGCAGCTTCACGCCGGCCGCCAGGGCGCGGGCATGGGTGTGCAGTCCGGGGAAGCAGGGCAGGAGGGACGGGTGGATGTTGAGGATGCTCCGCGGATAGCGGTCGATGAAGCCGGCGGTGAGGATGCGCATGAAGCCCGCCAGCAGGACGTAGTCGGGGGCGAAGGCGTCGATGGCCTGCGCGAGCGCGGCGTCGAAGGCCTCGCGCGCCGGGTACGCCCTGTGGTCCACCGTGCGTGTCGCGAGACCGTGGCCCGCGGCCCACGCGAGACCCCCGGCCTCGGGCCGGTTGGCGATGACCGCGCGGAACTCCAGCCCGGGCTGCGCCTCGACCAGGGCCTGCATGTAGCGGCCCCTCCCGGAACAGAGGATGACCGCCGATTTCAAGGGCTCACCGTGACAATGGGGCCGGGTTCGCGAACCCGACCCATTGTTCTAGACGACGACGGCGGGTGGCGCGTCGCCGGAGCGCGCCACGATGGAGCCGACTTCCCACGCCGCGATGCCGTGGATCGCCAGCGTGGCGAGGGCCGCCCCGGCGTGTTCCTTGGCGACCACGAGCACCATGCCGATGCCGCAGTTGAAGGTGCGGTGCATCTCGGCCTCGGGCACGTTGCCCTGCTCCTGCAGCCAGTCGAAGACGGCGGGGCGGGGCCAGCGCGACTTGTCGAGGCGGGCCGCGGTGTGCGCCGGAAGGACGCGCGGCACGTTCTCCACGATCCCGCCGCCGGTGATGTGCGCCACGCCCTTCACCGGAAGACCCGCCATCACGGCGAGCACCGGCTTCACGTAGATGCGCGTGGGCTCCAGGAGCGCCGCGCCCAGCGTGCGTCCGTCGAAGGGCTGGTCGAGCTCGGCGCCGGTGACGGCGAGGATCTTGCGCACCAGCGAAAAGCCGTTCGAGTGCACGCCGCTGGAAGCGAGCCCGATGATCGCGTCGCCGGGCGCGATGGTGCTGCCATCGATGATGCGTTCCTTCTCCACCAGGCCGACGGCGAAGCCCGCGAGGTCGTATTCGTTCGGGTCGTAGAGGCCCGGCATCTCCGCGGTTTCTCCCCCGATCAGCGCGCAGCCGGCCAGCTCGCAGCCCGCCGCCACGCCCTTCACCACCTCGGCCGCCACGTCGACGTCGAGCTTGCCGCAGGCGAAATAGTCGAGGAAGAACACCGGCTCGGCGCCGGTGACGAGGACGTCGTTCACGCTCATGGCCACCAGGTCGATGCCGACCGTGTCGTGCTTCTTCATGCGGAAGGCGAGCTTCAGCTTGGTGCCCACGCCGTCGGTTCCCGAGACCATCACCGGGTTGCGGTATTTCTTCGACACCTCGAACATCGCCCCGAACCCGCCCAGGCCGCCGATCACCTCGGGGCGCATGGTGCGCTTCGCGTAGGGCTTGATGCGCTCGACCAGCGCGTCGCCCGCGTCGATGTCGACGCCGGCATCGCGGTAGGTGAGGGGATTGGGGGCGGCTGTCACGGGGGCACTTCCGGAGGGGAAACAGGATGAAATTCTACCGCATCGCCCCGCTCAGTCCCGATTCATGAGGAACGCCGCCTCCGCGCACCACGGCTCGCCCCGCGGCGCGTATTTCCAGTGCCGCAATGCCTCGGCGATGTAGGGCTCGAACTCGCGGTAATGGAGGGCGGGGGCGAGCGTGACGTTGACCACGTCGCCGCTCGCCGCCACGCCGACGTAGGCGATCTGCAGGACCGCAGCGGGCGCCTTCGGGTCCGCCGCGAGGTTCGGGGGAAATTGCGGCGCGAATGCCTGGGTGGGCTTGCGGTCGTTGAAGATCGCCGGCGCGGCGGCATTCGCCGGAGGCGGCTTCACCGCGTAGCTCACCTTGGGCTTGCCGTCCGCGATCTCGAACCAGAACGTGACCTGGCCCTCGGTCTCGGCGGCGTTGCATTGCGGCGGCACGATGCGCGGCTGCATGCGCCAGCGCTTCGCGGCGTCCCGGACGGCCGTGACGAACGCCTCGTTGAGGACGCTCGACTCGAAGCGCAGGTTCTCCAGCCGCCCGTCGGTCTGGATCGTGCCGGTCGCCGTCACCACCGCCGTTTCGCCCAGCGCCAGCGCCTCCCTGGGATAGGCGGGCGCCAGCAGGACGAGCATCCCGCCCTCGACGTACTTGAGCTTCTCCGGCGCACTGGGCGCGGGCGCCTGTGCGGCTGGCGCCTGGGCGGCGACCGCGGCGGAAAGGAGGGCCGCCACGGCCAGGGTGATCACGGCCAGGGTTCGCGGCATGGACAATCCTTGCAGGGGAGGGGAACGGCCGCGGTCAGGCATCGCCGCTGCCTTTCATGGCCGGCAGGTGCAGGCGGGCGAAGTCGAGCATGCGCTGGATCGGCACCCGGGCGCGCTTGCCGAGCGCGGGATCGACGTGGATCTCGTTGCGACCCGTCTCCAGGACCTCGAGCAGGTTGTGCAGCCCGTTCATCGCCATCCACGGGCAGTGCGCGCAGCTCTGGCACGTTGCACCCTTGCCGGCGGTGGGCGCCTCGATGAAGTCGACGCCGGGCAGGCGCTTGCGCATCTGATGGATGATGCCGCCGTCGGTCGCGACGATGTATTCCCGGGCGCCGAGGCGTTGCGCGGCCTGGATCATGCCGGTCGTGGAGCCCACCGCGTCGGCCATCGCGATCACGCTCGCCGGCGATTCCGGGTGCACGAGCACCAGGGCGTCCGGGTGCGCGAGCTTCATCTCTTCCAGCTGCTGCGCCTTGAACTCCTCGTGCACGACGCAGGAGGCGTTCCACAGCAGCATGTCCGCGCCCGTCACGTTGCGGATGTAGTCGCCGAGGTGCTTGTCGGGTGCGAAGAGGACCTTCTTTCCCTGCGCGTGCAGGTGGGCGACGATCTTCTCGGCGATCGACGAGGTGACCATCCAGTCGGCGCGCGCCTTCACCGCCGCGCTGGTGTTGGCGTACACCACGACCACGCGGTCCGGATGCGCATCGCAGAAGCGGGAAAATTCGTCGGCGGGGCAGGCGAGGTCCAGCGAGCATTCCGCCGCGAGGTCGGGCATGAGGACGCGCTTCTCGGGGTTCAGGATCTTGGCCGTCTCGCCCATGAAGCGCACGCCCGCCACCACGATCGTCTTGCCGGGGTGCTCGTGGCCGAAGCGGGCCATCTCCAGCGAGTCCGACACCGTGCCGCCGGTGGCCTGCGCGAGGTCCTGCAGGTCCGGATGCACGTAGTAGTGCGCGACGAACACGGCATCCAGGGCCTCCAGGCGCTCCTTGATGCGCGCGATGAGCGCGGGCTTCTCCGCGGCGGTCGCGAGGTCCGGCGGCTTCGCGGGAGCAATCCCGAACGCGCCGTCGAAGCGTTCGAAACGAATCTGGATCGGGTGGGCCACTGCCATGGAAGCGTTCCTTTAGCGGTTCGATTCTGCCATAGGGGGATCGTTCCCGGCCGCGCCGGGGCGCGTGCTAGAATTTCCCCCGCGTTCCAACTGCGCCCGGCCGGTCCTTCCGCCGTGGCGCGCCCGGGCCAAGCCGTGCGGCGCAATCCTGCACCGCGGCGCCGCCCAGGGAGCCCCGATGAAGCAGCTCCTCCTCGATTTCGCCCACCACCCGGCACCCACCTTCGGGAACTTCGTTCCCGGCCGCAACGTCGAGCCGCTCGCGGCCGTGCGCGCCGCGCTCGCCGGCATTCCCGAGCGCGTCCTCTACCTCTGGGGCGAGACCGGCTCGGGCAAGACGCACCTGCTGCGCGCCTTCGCGGCGAGCCGCCCGCAGGCACGCTACGTGAGCGGCGAGGACTACCTCGGCACCGAGTCCGGCGGCGCGCTCGTGGTGGACGATGTCGAGCGCCTCGGCGAAGCGAAGCAGGTCGCCCTCTTCAATGCATTCAACGAGCGCGCGTTCGAGCTGCTCGTCGTTTCCGCGCATGCGGCGCCGAAGGACGTGGCGCTGCGGCGCGACCTGGCCACGCGGCTGGCCACGGGGCTCACCTACCGGCTGCTTCCCCTGAGCGACGACGAGAAGAGCGCGGCACTCGCGGCGCACGCCCGCGCGCGCGGCTTCGTGCTCGGCGGGGAGGTGGCGGCCTACCTCCTCACGCACGCGCGGCGCGACATGCCCTCCCTCATCCAGGCCCTCGACGTCCTCGACCGCTATTCCCTGGAGACGGGACGCCCGATCACCGTGCCGCTGCTCAAGGCGGCGCTGCAACCGGAACTGACCGGGCAGGCGCCATGAAGCTCGCCCTCTTCGACCTGGACAACACGCTGCTCGATGGCGACAGCGATTACTGCTGGGCGCAGTACCTCATCGAGCGCGGCATCCTCGAGCGCGGGGAGTACGAGCGCAAGAACGACTGGTTCTACCACCACTACAAGCAGGGCACCCTCGACATCCACGACTACCTCGACTTCCAGCTCGCCCCCATCGCCGGCCGGCCGCGCGCGGTGATCGACGAGTGGCACCGCGAGTTCATGGAAGCCAAGATCCGCCCCATCATCCATGCCGGCACGCCGGCCCTCATCGCATCGCATCGCGACGCGCTCGCGGCCATCGTCACCGCGACGAACCGCTTCATCACCGAACCCATCGCCCGCGAGCTGGGCGTGGAACACCTCATCGCCTGCGACGTGGAGGAAATGCCCGATGGCCGCCTGACCGGACGGCCGACCGGCACGCCCTCGTTCCGCGAGGGCAAGATCACCCGCCTGCACGAGTGGCTCGCCGCCCTCGGCCGGCGCTTCGAGGACTTCGACGAGACCTGGTTCTACAGCGACTCGCACAACGACCTCCCCCTCCTCGAGCTGGTCTCGAAGCCCGTTGCGGTGGACCCCGATGCCACGCTCGAACGCCACGCCCGCGAACGCGGCTGGCCCATCCTGAGGTTGCGCGCATGATCAAGAACTTCATTTCACGGGTATTCGGGGGCGGCGCCAAGCAGGCCGCGCATCCGTCCCGGCCGGTCGTCTACGGCCCCGACAAGCACCACATCCGCAAGGACCACATCAGCCGCGGCGCGCGCAAGACCTGCGAGGACCTGCAGCGCGCCGGCCACACCGCCTTCGTCGTCGGGGGTGCGGTGCGCGACCTCCTGCTGGGCATGCAGCCCAAGGACTTCGACGTGGCCACCAGCGCCCACCCGGACGCAGTGCGTTCCATCTTCCGGCGCTCGCGGATCATCGGCCGTCGCTTCCAGATCGTGCACGTCATGTGGGGCGCGGAGACCGTCGAGGTCTCCACCTACCGCGCGCACTTCACCGTGAAGGACCCGGAGTCGGACGACGAAGGGGACAAGCAGGACGTCCACGGCCGCGTCCTTTCCGACAACGTCTTCGGCACGCAGGCGGAGGACGCGGTGCGCCGCGACTTCACCGTGAACGCGCTCTTCTACGATCCGGTGAAGGAGGAGGTCTGGGACTTCCAGCACGGGGTGAAGGACCTGCTGGCGAGAAAGCTCGTGATGATCGGCGATGCGGCCACGCGCTACCGCGAGGACCCGGTGCGGATGCTGCGCGCGGCACGGCTCTCGGCCAAGCTGGGCTTCGTGATCGAGCCGAAGACCGCCGCGCCGATCCCGGCGCTCAAGCACCTGCTGGAGAACGTGCCGCAGGCGCGTCTCTTCGAGGAGATCCTGAAGATGCTCCTCTCGGGCAACGCCGTGGCCTGCGTGTCCCGCCTGCGCGAGCTCGAGCTGCACCACGGCCTGCTGCCGCTCCTGGACGACGCACTCGAGGACCCGCACGCGGGCCCCTTCGCGCTCGCCGCGCTCAAGGCCACCGACGACCGGCTGCGGGAAGGCAAGCCCGTCCTCCCGGCGTTCCTCCTCGCCGCCCTGCTGTGGGGCCGCGTCGAGCGGCGCTGGAAGGAGCTGGAGGGCAAGGGCCAGCCGTCCACGCCGTCGCTGCATTCCGCCATGCACGATGCGCTCGACGCGCAGCGCGAGTCGCTCGCGATCCCGCGCCGCTTCGATGCGACGATGAAGGAACTGTGGCTCATGCAGCCGCGCTTCCTGCAGCGTGGCGGCACGCGTCCCTTCCGCCTCCTCGAGCATCCGCGCTTCCGCGCCGCGTGGGATTTCTTCGAACTGCGCGCGCGGGCGGGCAACGCGCCGCTCGAGGCTGCCGAGTGGTGGGAGCGCTTCCAGCACGCTTCGGGCGAGGAGCGCGACCGCATGCTGCATGCCGACGACGGCCCGAGGAAGAAGCGCCGCCGGCGCCGCGGCGGCAAGCGTCGCGAGGACGAAGGCGCTGCGCCCGAGGAAGTCGCACCCGGCGCGGACGAATGACGGTGCGGGCCGTGATCGCCTTCGGCTCCAATCTCGACGGCCCCGAGGCGCAGGTGCGCCGGGCCTTCGGCGAGGTGGGAGAGCTCCCCGGCACGCAGCTCGTCGCGCGCTCGGCGCTGTACCGCACGGCGCCGGTGGGATTTGCCGACCAGCCCGCGTTCGTCAATGCCTGCGCCCTGGTGGAAACCGCGCTCGGCGCGCGTGAACTGCTCACGCGGCTCCTGGCCATCGAGCGCCGCCACGGCCGCGTGCGCGAGGTGCCCAACGGCCCGCGCACCCTCGACCTCGACATCGTCCTCTACGGCGACGCGGCGCTGCACGAGCCGGGCCTCACCGTTCCGCACCCGCGCGCGCACGAACGCGCCTTCGTCCTGGCGCCGTTGCTCGAGGTCTGGCCCGATGCCATGATCCCGGGACGCGGACCGGCGGCCGCCTTCCGCGATCGCGTGCGCGACCAGCCGATCGAGAGGCTTGCGGACAGCCCATGAAACACCGCTTCATCGTTGTCGAGGGGCCCATCGGCTGCGGCAAGACGAGCCTCGCGAAGCTGCTGGCCCGGCGGCTCAACGCGAGCGTGATCCTCGAGGAGCCGGAAGCGAACCCGTTCCTGCCGCTCTTCTACCGCGACATGCGCCGCCACGCGCTCTCCACGCAGCTCTTCTTCCTCTTCCAGCGCCTGCAGAGCCTCGAGGGGCTGCGCCAGCCCGACCTCTTCGGGCGGCCGACCGTCGCCGACTTCGCCCTGCAGAAGGACCCGCTCTTCGCCCGCCTCACGCTCGACGACAACGAGTTCGGCCTGTATTCGCGCATCTACGACCACGTGAAGCCGCAGGCCCCGACCCCGGACCTCGTGATCTACCTGCAGGCGAAGGTCGAGACGCTGCTCGAACGCCTGCGCCGGCGGGGCAACCCGATGGAGGCGGGGATCGCGGACGACTACCTGCGCGCCCTGTCGGACACCTACACGCGCTACTTCTACAACTACGGCGACAGCGCGCTGCTCATCGTCAACAGCGAGCGGTTGAATTTCGTCGACGTGCCCGAGCACTTCGACCTGCTCGTGGAGCGGGTGCAGTCGATCCGCGGCGGCCGGGAGTTCTTCAACCGCGCCTGAAAAAGGGGCCAGGCTCGATTTTTCGCGATTTTTCGAAAATCGAGCCTGGCCCCTTTTTGCACTTTGCTGCAATGCAGCGAAAGCGTGGCAGAATGCTCGTCCCCGCTCGGTGGAGCCCCGGCCATGAGAGTGACCATCCCGAAGCTGCAGGAACGCGCGCGAGGCGGCGAAAAGCTCGCCATGCTCACCTGTTACGACGCGAGTTTCGCCGCCCTCTCGGATGCGGCCGGCGTCGACATCCTGTTGATCGGCGATTCCCTGGGCATGGTGATCCAGGGCCACGACTCGACGCTGCCGGTGACGATGGAGGAGACCGAATACCACGTGCGCGCCGTCGCCCGCGGATCCGCCAGGGCGTTCGTCCTCGCCGACATGCCCTTCGGCAGCTTCCAGGAGTCGAAGGAGCAGGCCTTCCGCAACGCGGCGCGCCTCATGGCGGCCGGGGCGCAGATGGTGAAGCTCGAAGGGGGGGCGACGATGGTGGAGACCACCCGCTTCCTGGTGGAGCGCGGCATCCCGGTCTGCGCGCACATCGGCCTCACGCCGCAGTCGGTGCATACCCTCGGCGGCTATCGCGTGCAGGGACGCGACGACGACACCGCCGGGCGCCTGGTGGCGGACGCGAAATCCCTCGAGGCGGCCGGCGCCGCGATGGTGCTGATGGAGGCGATGCCGGCCGGCGTCGCGAGGCGCGTGACGGAAGCACTCGCCGTGCCCACCATCGGCATCGGCGCGGGCGCGGACGTGTCGGGCCAGGTGCTGGTGGTCTACGACATCCTCGACATCTACCCCGGCCGCAAGGCGCGCTTCGTGAGGAACTTCATGCAGGGCGCGCCTTCGGTGCAGGCGGCGATCGAGGCCTACGTGAAGGCGGTCAAGGCGAAGACCTTTCCGGGTCCCGAGCACTGTTTCTGAGAGTGATGCGGGCAAGAGTCTTTGGAAACGCCGATGAACGCCGATGCCACGCCGATGAACGCCGATCAATTCCGTGCCGGGACAATGCCGTGGATGTGATCCACGCCGTCAAGGAGTTGCGGGCAAGGCTCAAGGGCGAGGAGTCCATCGTCCTCGTGCCGACGATGGGCAATCTCCATGCCGGGCACCTCGCGCTGGTGAAGGAGGCGCGGAAGCACGGCGCCTGCGTCGTGGCGTCCATCTTCGTCAATCGCCTGCAGTTCGAGCCGGGCGGGGATTTCGAGCGCTACCCGCGCACGCTCGCGCGCGACTGCGAGATGCTCGCCGGGGCCGGCTGCGACGTGGTCTTCGCTCCCGACGAGCAGGAGCTCTATCCGCAGCCGCAGGAGATCCTCCTCGTGCCGCCCAAGGCGGCCGCGCAGCTGTGCGGCGAGTTCCGTCCGGGGCACTTCCTCGGGGTGGTGACGGTGGTCGCGAAACTGTTCAATATTGTTGCACCGCACACAGCCGTTTTCGGACGCAAGGACTACCAGCAGCTCTACGTCATCCGGGCCCTGGTGCGGCAGATGAACTACCCCATCGCGATCGTCGGGGTGGACACGATACGCGAGCCCGACGGCCTCGCGATGTCGTCGCGGAACGGCTATCTCTCCTCTGAACAGCGCACCGTTGCGGTGCGTCTCAACAGGAACCTGATGCGGATCAAGAACCTCGTGGAAGGCGGGCGGCGCGATTTCGGTGCGCTTTGCCAATCCGCAAGCGAGGACTTGACGGCAGCCGGGTGGCGAGTCGATTATGTTGCAGTGCGCAATCAGTCGGAACTGGCCGTTCCGGGCCCCAGGGACCGCGATCTGGTGGTCCTGGGCGCGGCGTGGCTGGGCAGCACCCGGCTGATCGACAACGTCGAGATGCGCATCTGACCGACCCACCTGGGGCTGCAGCGGAGTTTTCGAGGACTTGCTCTAAAGAGTCCCGCTAGACTTCACTACGGTCGTTCAATCGGAGACCGAGACAATGCATCGAACCATGCTCAAGTCCAAGCTGCACCGCGTCACGTGCACGGCCTCGGACGTACACCGCGACGGCTCGTGCGTCATCGACCGGGATCTCCTGGACGCGGCGGACATCCGCGAGTACCAGAGAATCGAGATCACCAACATCAACAACGGCGAGCGCTTCGCGACCTATGCCATCGCCGCGCAGCGCGGCTCGGGCACCGTTTCCGTGAACGGGGCGCTCGCGCACAAGGCGGCCCGGGGCGACGTGCTGAACATCTCCGCCTACGCCTCCTACGGCGAGCCGGAAGTCGCGCAACACGAGCCCGCGCTCGTTTTCGTCGACGCGAACAACGCGATCAAGGACAGGCGCGGCGACATGCCGGTGCAGAAAGCCGCCTGAAGGCTCGCGGACAGGACATGGCCGGCCGGCGACGACCGGCCATTTTCATGGCAGGCCGGCGGACTCCAGCCGCCACAGTTTCCCGACCAGCGCAGCGGCACTCTCCGCCCCGATCACGGGGTCGGCCAGCTCATGGAACTTGGCCTCGAGATCGGCATCGCTCAGCGGGGCGTCGGGGTCGCCCTTGCGGGTCGGCTGCAGCCAGCTGTCGCGCCCCCCGTCCTGCCACTCGATTTCCACGCGCGCCGCGCGGCGTCCCGGGAATGCGGCGTCCAGCTCCGCGTCCAGGCTCACCTCGATGCGGTCCATCAGGGCGCGCAGCGCCGGATCCCGGAGCCGATCCGGGGAGAAGGCATCCAGGCGCACGCTGCCGTGCGCGAGGGCGTGCGCCACGACGTAGGCCAGGCTGAACTTCGCCTGGGCGGCCGTCGCCGCTTCGCGATTGTTGGCGACGGCCAGCGCTGCCTGGTAGGTGGCCACGCGCACGCGCGCGATGTCGCCGGCCGTCCGCCCCGAGCGAATCATCAGCGCCAGCGCGCCATCGATCGCGGCGAACGTGTGCCCGCAGCAGCCGTGGTTCTTGAACGTCATCGTCGACACGTTGAAGACCTGGCCGAGATCGGCGCAGGCCGCGACCCAGTCCGGACCATCGCTCATCGCCCGGCCGATGCCGGCCTCCCCGTCGATCGCGTCGAGCGAACCCGTGACGCCCTCGCGCGCCGCGAGGGCCGCCAGCACGCCGGCCTCGGCCGCGCGCCCGGCGTGCAGCGGCTTGGACATCGAATCCATGCGGAAGGCCTGCTGCAGGCCGGCCGCAAACGTCGTCACCGTCGCCAGTGCGTGGGCGTACTGCCCGCGCGACAGCCCCAGCAGCAGCCCCGTCGCGGCCGCGGCGCCGAAGCTGCCCACCGTCCCCGTCGTGTGCCAGTGGCGGTAGTGGGTGCGGCCGAGCGCCTTGCCGATGCGCGTCGAGATCTCGTAGCCGGCGACGACCGCGCGCAGGAAGTCCGCGCCGCTCGCGCCCTCGTTCTGTGCCACGGCGAGGGCTGCGGCGATGGTCGGCGCGCCGGGATGGTAGATCGCCTCGCGGAAGATGTCGTCGAACTCGACGGTGTGGGACGCGGTGCCGTTGATGAGCGCGGCCGCCCGCATGGTCGCGGCCCGGCCCAGCGCCAGGCGCGCGTTGCCGCGATCGAGTTCCTCCGCCAGGGCGCGCTCGAGGAGAGTCGCCGGCGCCACGATCGCCCCGGGAAACAGGGCCGCGTGCCAGTCGACCACCGCGCGCTTGGCGTCGTGGACCACCGGCGCCGCCAGCGGTGCACTGCGCAGTCCGACGGCGAAATCCGCGAATCGCTCCGTGACGAACATGGTCAGAACTGCGCCAGGTACTGCGCCGGATCGATGCGCACGCCGACCACCAGCGGCCGGTCGGCCGGGCGCGGTTGCGACAGCAGGCGCTCGAGCTGCGCGGAAGAATCCGCCACCGCGCCGTCGCAACCCATGGACTGCGCGAGCTTCTCGATGTCGGTCGCCTCGATCAGGGTGCCCCAGCTCGGATAGTTGCGCTGCGTCTGCTTCAGCTCGATGCGGTTCAGGCTGTTGTCGCAGAAGACGATCACCAGCGGATCGATCTTCAGGCTCGCGGCCAGGCGCAGCTCCCCCTGCACCATGGCGAGGCCGCCGTCGCCGGTGAAGCACACGACAGGGCGGTCGCGGTGGATCAACTTGGCGGCGATCGCGGCGGGCAGCGAAAAGCCCATCGACGACAGGCCATTGGTCATCAGCGTGGAGCGTGGCGAATACGTGGCCCATCCCTGGCCGACCAGTATCTTGTGCGAGCCGACGTCGGCCGTGGCGATCGCCTCGCGCGGCGCGGCGCGGCGCACCGCGTCGATCACGTCCGTCGGGTTGAGGCGGCCTGCGACGCGCCCCTCGTAGTACCGGGACATGAGCGCCTCGCGATGGGTGCGAACCTCGCCCACCGTCCAGCGCGGCGCCCCGTCGCAGCCGTCGGCGATCGCGTCGAGGATCGCGGCGATCGGTCCCACCAGTTCGAGCTCCGCCGGGTAGATCTGGTCGGTGTTGGGCGTCATGTCGACGTGGATCGTCGGCATCTTCAGGCTCCACGGCTTGATCAGCTCCACCGCGTCGAAGCCCGCCGCGATGAGGAGGTCGCAGCCGGAGAGAAACTCCCACATGAAGGCGTTGCACGCCATGTCCAGCGTGCCGGCGTAGAGCGGGTGGTCTTCGGAAAGTACGCCCTTGGCCATGGGGGACACCACGACCGGGCAGCCCAGGGTTTCCGCCAGGCGCGCAAGACTGCCGGAGGCGTTGCCGCGCGCGGCGGCGATGCCGGCGAGCAGCACGGGGCGGCGCGCCGCGCGGATCTTCGCGCGCACGTCGGCGGTGGCCGCGTCCGCGGCGTAGGCGAGCGGGAAAGCCTGCGCCGCGAGCGGCGGCACGAGCAGTTCGTCGTCGATCGCCTGCGCACCGACCACGTCGGCGGCGAGCGTGATGTGCACCGGGCCCGGCCGCTCCGCCATGGCGGTGCGCACCGCCTTGCGCAGGATGATCCCGGCCGTGTGCGGCTGGATCGTCGTCGCCCACTTGCAGACCGGGGCGAAGAGCCGCTCCTGGTCGATCACCTGGTGGGTGAAGTAGGGCTCGCGCCGGCTCTCGATCTGGCCGGAAATGGCCAGCATGGGGACGCGGTCGAGCCAGGCGTTGGCCACCGCGTTCACGAGGTTGGTGGAACCGGGCCCGAGCGTGGACAGGCACACGCCCGGCAGCCCCGTGAGCATGCCCGCGGCTTCCGCCATGAGGCCCGCGGTGCCTTCGCGGCGCGCCAGGATGAAATCGAGGTTCTCGCGGCGGCAGGCTTCGAGCACCTCCACGGATGGATCGCCGGGATAGCCGTAGAGGTGGCGCACGCCCAGCGCGCGCAGGTAGCGGACCAGGAGCTCGGAGACGTTCATGACGTTGCAGACCTCGTGTTGGTGCCGTATGCGGGGCGCGCCATCGGCCAGGAGCACGAATGCGCCCGCCGGAAAATGTAGCAGACCGGGTATACGGTTGTATACAAGAGTGCCGCGGAGGTATGATCCCCGGCCATGGGCGAGAAGACATTTCCGGCATTCGCACTGATCGGATTTGGCGAGGCGGGGCAGGCTTTTGCGGAGGGTCTGCGCGGTGAAGGCGTCACCGATGTCGCCGCCTGGGACATCCTTTTCCCCGATCCGGTGCGCGGCGCGCCCCTGCGGGATGCGGCCGGGCGCCTCGGCGTCCGGCTCGCCGCGAACTGCCACGATGCGCTGCGCGCAGCGGACATCGTCATCTGCGCCGTGACGGCGTCCTCGAACCTCGCCGCCGCGGAATCGGCGCGCGATGGCCTCGCGGCCCGCCAGTTCTACCTCGACGTCAATTCCGTCTCGCCGCAGCGCAAGCGCGCCGCCGCGCAGATCGTGGGCGACCGCGCGCGTTTCGTGGACGTGGCCGTGATGGCGCCGGTCCTGCCGCTGCGCCACAAGACTCCCATGCTGCTGGCGGGGCCGGCTGCAGCGGAACTGTCGCCGCCGCTGCGCGGCTGCGGCATGAAGGTCGAGGTAGCGGGCGCGGAGGTCGGCGCAGCCATCGCCATCAAGATGGTGCGCAGCGTGATGATCAAGGGCCTGGAGGCCCTCACGCAGGAGTGCTTCCTCGCCGCCCGCGCCGGCGGTGTCGAGGATCGCATCATCGCTTCCCTGACGCAGTCCTTCCCGACCCTCGACTGGGCGAGGATGGCCGACTACAACCTCGAACGCATGGCGAGCCACGGCATCCGGCGTGCCGCGGAAATGCGCGAGGTGGCGCAGACGCTCGAAGACATGGGTGTGGAGCCGCTCATGACGCGCGGAACCATCGAGCGCCAGCAGCGCACCGGAGACCTGAAGCTCAAGGATGCGCATGGCGGCAGGGTGCCGGAGGATCGCGGAGTGATCCTGCAGGCGCTGTTCCAGGCGGCCAGGGACGGACGCGCCTAGTTTCCGGCACCGTCTCCCGAGGGGAAAGCATGACCGAAACGAAGCGTAGCAATGGCGGGACACCGCGAGCCGGTGCTCCTCACCTGAAGATGCTGATCGGCGGCGAGTGGCGCCCGGGCTCGCCCGGGGCTGGCGTCGTCGACCCCTACCGCGGCGGGATCGTGGCACACGCGCCCGAGTCCTCGCTCCAGGACCTGGACGACGCGCTCGCGGCGGCGACTGCAGCCAGGGCGAAGGCGGCGGCCATGCCCGGCTACCAGCGGGCGGCATTGCTGCGCAAGGTCGGCGCGCTCCTCGCCGAAAGGTCCGATGCGATCGCCGAAGTGATGGCCCGCGAGACGGGCAAGGCCATCAAGGATGCGCGCGCCGAAGTCACGCGCTCGCAGGACACGATCCTGCTCTCGGCCGAAGAGGCGATCCGCATCGAGGGGGAACAGGTCCCGCTGGACGGCACCGCGATGGGAGCGGGCAAGTTCGCGTTCCTGCTGCGCTTCCCCGTCGGCGTCGTGGCGGGCATCACGCCCTTCAATGCGCCCTTCAATCTGGCCTGCCACAAGATCGCCCCGGCCATCGCGGCCGGCAACACGATCGTGCTCAAGGCGCCGCCGCAGTCGCCGTGGGTGGTGGCGAAGCTGGTGGAGCTCTTCGCCGACGCGGGAACGCCGCCGGGGTTCGTGAACCTGCTATACGGCAACACGGTGGGGCCGGCGCTGGTGCGCGACCCGCGCGTGGATTTCGTTTCCTTCACCGGCTCGAGCCGCGTGGGGGCGGAGATCAAGGCGGCGAGCGGGCTGCGCCGCGTGGCGCTGGAACTGGGCGGCAACGGCACGACGATCGTGCACGCGGACGCGGACGTGACCGAGGCGGCCACGCTGTGCGCGCGCAACTCCATGCGCCTCGCGGGCCAGAGCTGCATCTCGGTGCAGAACGTCATGGTCCACGAGAGCATTTACGAAGCCTTCCTCGAGCGCCTCGTGGCGGAGGTGAAGACGCTGCGCGTCGGCGACCCGCTCGACCCCGCCACCGACGTCGGCACCCTGATCGACGAGGCGGCGGCGAAGCGCGTCGAGGCGTGGGTGGCCGAGGCGCTCGCGCAAGGCGCGCGGGCATTGACCGGCGCCGTGCGGAAGGGGACGCAATACCAGCCGACGGTGCTGGTGGACGTGAAGCGCACCATGCGCGTGGTCTGCGACGAGGTTTTCGGCCCGGTCGTGACCATCCAGCGCTATGCCGACCTGAAACCCCTCTTCGATTCGATCAGCGCCGACCAGTACGGCCTGCACTGCGGCCTCTTCACGAAGTCGCTGCAGGTCGCGTTCGACGCGATCCGGTCGCTGCGCGTCGGCGGCCTCATCGTCAACGGCACCTCGACCTGGCGCACCGACCAGCTCGCCTACGGGGGCATCAAGTCGAGCGGCATCGGACGCGAAGGGCCGCGCTACGCGATCCGCGACATGACCGAGGAACGGCTGGTCCTGTTCAACCTGTAGGCGCCACGACGCATGATCATCGACTGCCACGGTCACTACACGACGGCGCCCAAGGCGCTCGAGGGATGGCGCGCGACCCAGGTCAAGGCGCTCGACGGCTCCGCTGCCACGCCGATGCGCGCGGAGCTTGCCATCAGCGACGACGAGCTGCGCGAAAGCCTCGAGAAGGCGCAGCTGCGCCTGCAGCGCGAACGCGGCACCGACCTCACGCTCTTCTCGCCGCGGGCGATGGCGATGTCCCACCACATCGGCACGCAGGAGACGAGCCTGGAGTGGTCGCGGCTGTGCAATGACCTCATTCATCGCGTGTGCACGCTCTATCCGCGCAACTTTGCACCCGTGTGCCAGCTTCCCCAGTCGCCCGGCGTGCCTCCCGCAGGCTGCGTCGGAGAGCTGCAGCGCTGTGTGCAGGAACTGGGTTTCGTCGGCTGCAACCTGAACCCGGACCCGAGCGGGGGCCACTGGAAGGACCCGCCGCTCACCGACCGCTGGTGGTACCCGCTCTACGAGAAGCTGGTGGAGTTGGACGTCCCGGCGATGGTGCACGTGAGTGCGAGCTGCAATCCCTGCTTCCACGCCGTCGGTGCGCACTACATCAACGGGGACACGACGGCCTTCATGCAGTTCCTGGCCGCGGACCTCTTCAGGGACTTCCCGACGCTCAAGATCATCATCCCGCATGGTGGCGGCGCCGTTCCCTACCACTGGGGGCGCTACCGAGGCCTCGCGCAGGACATGGGCCGCCCGCCGCTCGAGGACCACCTGCTGAAGAACGTGTACTTCGACACCTGCGTCTACCACCAGCCGGGCATCGACCTGCTGCTCGAGGTGATTCCGGCCGACAACATCCTCTTCGCTTCCGAGATGGTCGGCGCGGTGCGCGGCGTCGACCCGGAGACCGGCTTCCACTTCGACGACACCAGACGCTACATCGACGCCGCGCCCGGGCTCACCGCCGCGGACCGCCACAAGATCTACGAAGGCAATGCCAGGCGGGTGTTCAGCCGCTTGAGAGTGCCCGCCTGAACGCTTCACGAACCCCATGGAGGATCGCGACATGATTTCCCGACTCCGTTCGACCACCCGCACCGCGGCACTGCTCATGGCAGCGATCCTGGCCTGCGGCGCCGCGCCTGCGGCGCTGGCCCAGGCCTATCCCGCGAAGACCGTGAAGATCCTCGTCGGCTTCGCCCCCGGCGGCGCGATGGACATCGTGGCGCGCACGGTGGGCCAGAAGCTGGCGGCAGGCCTCGGGCAGACGGTCATCATCGAGAACAGGCCCGGGGCGGCCAGCAACATCGCCATCCGGCAGCTGATCGACAGCCCGCCGGACGGCTACACGGTGATGCTCGTCGCCAACGGCCTCACGGCGAACCCGCTCCTCTACACGCAGCAGCCGTTCGATCCCAACACGGACGTCGTGCCCGTCTCGCTCGTCGCGCGCCTGCCGGTGGTGATCGCGGCCCATGCGAAGTCGGAGCTCGCGACGCTGCAGAAAGTCGTCGAGGCGTCGAAGGCGCGCCCCGGCAGCGTCAACTACGGGTCGCCCGGCAGCGGCTCCACGCCGCACCTCGCGGTGGAACTGTTCGCGCGCGGGGCCGGCATCCAGCTCACGCACATCCCCTACAAGGGCGGCAAGCCCGCGATCACCGACGTCCTCGGCGGGCAGCTGCCGCTGGTGGCCGTGAACGCGGTCGAGGTCCTTCCGCTGGTGAAGGACGGCAAGCTGCGCGTGCTGGCGGCGCTGAGCGCCCAGCGAGTTTCGACGCTTCCGGACGCGCCGACGATCGCCGAATCCGGCTATCCCGGTTTCGAGGCGTCCGTCTGGCACGCTTTCATCGCGCCCAAGGGCACGCCGCCCGCGGTGGTCGCGAAGCTGAATGCCGAGATTCACAAGGCGCTCGCCGACCCCGAGGTGAAGGAGCGGCTGGCCGCCCTCGGCGCCGAAGTGTCGCCGGGCACGCCGCAGGAGCTCGCCAACCTCGTCCGCACCGAGTACGAACGCTACGGCAAGCTCATCCGCGAGGCGAACATCAAGGCGAACTGAGGGACTGGGCCCGGCAGTGTCCCGGTTCGCCGACCGGGTCCCGGCTCTCGGGCTGTCACGGCTCACTGCATTTCGTCCCCCGGGGTGGTCATTCCGTCCGCGCGCGCTGGCGGCAGGCGGTCCCGCGCCGTAATCTGGCCACGTCACGGGCAAGATGCCCGGCGCCCACGAGGAACCACAACGCAATGGACCAGGACAAAACCACCGCCCAGACCCTGCGCGAGATCCGCGACGGCCTCGTCGTGCTCTGGTGGCGTTTCTTCGACTGGCTGGCCGTCGTGCCGTGGAAGACGCTCGCGATCGTCTGCGTGCTGGTGCTGGTGCTGGGAGGGATCCTCAAGTCCCCGGAGCCTGTCTTCTTCCTCATCGTCTCCTCCCTCATCATCAAGGCCGTGGCCGGCGGCAAGCACCGGGCCGAAGTCTCCGCCACCGAGGCCACGCAGCGCGCCGAGAAGGAGCAGCTCGAGCGCGCGGCGGCGGAAGCGCACCTGCAGGCGCTGCAGGCGCAGATCGAGCCGCATTTCCTCTTCAATACGCTGGCGAGCATCGACCAGCTGATCCTGACCGACCCGCCGCGCGCCTCCCGCATGCAGCAGAGCCTGATCCGCTACCTGCGTTCGGCCATGCCGCAGATGCGGGCCGGCGTCCGGCCAACGCTGCGCCAGCAGGTCGAGCTCTCGCGCGCTTTCCTGGAAATCATGGCCGTGCGCATGGACGAGCGCCTGCAGACGGCCATCGACGTGCCCGAGGGCCTCAAGTCGGCGGTCTTCCCGGCGATGATGCTGCAGACCCTGGTGGAAAACGCCATCCGCCACGGTCTCGAGCCGAAGGCCGAGGGCGGCCGGCTCGAGATCGGCGCCGAGATCGTCGACGGCCAGCTCGCCGTGCACGTGCGCGACACCGGCATGGGATTCGCGCCGAATTCCCCGGGCGGCGTCGGCCTCGCCAACATCCGCGAGCGCCTCAAGGTCATGTACCCGGGCCGCGCCGAGCTGGTCATCAGCGTGCCGGCCGACGGCGGCACCTTGGCCACGATCAAGGTACCCTACGAGGTCGCTCCCACCCTGGCCTGAGGGCCCCTGCAATCCCGATGCGCGAAGAACGCACGCCCACCGCGGTCGTCGCCGACGACGAGCGCCTCATGCGCGAGCAGATCGTCGCGCGTCTCGAGGATGCCTGGCCCGAGCTCGCCATCGTGGGCGAGGCCGCCAACGGCCGCGAGGCGGTCGCCCTGGTGCGCAGCCGCGAGCCCGACGTCGTCTTCCTCGACATCCGCATGCCCGAAATGGATGGCATCGAGGCGGCGCAGGCGCTCTCGGGCCTGGCACACGTGGTCTTCGTCACCGCCTATGACGAGTACGCCATCCGGGCCTTCGACCAGGGCGCGGTCGACTACCTGCTCAAGCCCGCCGACCCGGAGCGCGTGGCGCGCACTTGCCAGCGCCTGCGCGAGCGGCTGCAGCAGAAGCCGGATCCGATGCGGGAACTGCTGGCGGAACTCTCGCAGAAGCTTTCGGGCGGCGCGCTCAAGCCCCGCGAATACCTGCGCTGGGTGCAGGCGAGCGTGGGAACGGCGCTGCGCATGATCCCGACCGGCGACATCCTCTTCTTCCGCGCCGAGGACAAGTACACGCGCGTGCAGACGGACGGCTTCGAGGCGCTCATCCGCAAGCCCATCAAGGAACTGGTGGAGGAACTGGACCCGGAGGAGTTCTGGCAGATCCATCGCGCCATCCTGGTCCGCGTCGACGCGGTGGAGCAGGTGAGCCGCGACTTCCGCGGCCACCAGGTGGTGCAGGTGCGCGGGCGCCCGGAAAAGCTGGAAGTGAGCCGCTCGTTCAGCCACCTCTTCAAGCAGATGTGATGGCAGGAGAGCCCGACCACTCGCGGCACTACGTGCGTGGCGACCTGCTGGCCCGCCTCGAGGCGGCGCTGCGCGACGACGGTGCCGACCCGGAGCGGCCGACGCCCGAGGCGCTGGCCCCCTACGACCATTTCCACGGCCGCGGCCTCGAGGCGACGCAGGACGCGGCAGCCATGATGCCGGCGGTGGCTACCGACATCATCCTGGACATCGGCAGCGGCATCGGCGGTCCGGCGCGCTACTTCGCGCAGCGCTTCGGCTGCCGCGTCACCGGCATCGACCTCACGCCGGAGTTCTGCGCGGTCGCCCGCCATCTCACGCGCCGCATCGGCATGGAGGACCGCGTGCGCTTCGAGGAAGGCAACGCGCTCGCCATGCCCTTCGCCGACGCGAGCTTCGACGGCGCCTGCTCGATGAACGTGGCGATGAACATCGCCGACAAGCGCGCCTTCTATCGCGAGATCCGCCGCGTGCTGCGGCCGGGCGCCTGGCTCGTGCTCTCGGAACTGGCGCAAGGCCCGGGCGGCGCGCCGGACTATCCCACGCCGTGGGCGGAAACCGCCGCCAGCAGTTTCCTCGCCACGCCGGAAGAGACCCGGCTGGGCCTCGAGGAGGCCGGATTCGAGGTGCTGCGCCTGCGCGACAGCGCCGCCGAGGCGAAGGCGTTCGCCGCCCGTGCCCGCGCGGCGGTCGAGGGCGGCGGCAAGCCGCCCTACCGTGCCGTCTTCCTCATCCACGCGGACATCGCGGCGCGAGCCATCGCCAACACGGGTCGTGCGTTGGCCGAGGGCCGCCTGATCCCGGTGGAGATACTGGCGCGCAGGTCCCGTTAGGCCAGGCCACCGTTGCGTAGCGGCACCGCGGCGCATGTTGCCGCACTCCTTGTTGCGACAACCTCGCGAGACCTGTAGAAAGCTGCCTTGTATTCCCTGCTGGCCTGCCGTCAGCCAGCGCAAGTCACCCACCGGACGGCTTCGAGCGCCGTGCGGCTTTCGTCGGAGAACAACATGAAAAGACACGATGCTGCATCCCTTGCCTGCCTGCTAATCGGCGCAGCCGCTCTCGGCGGATGCGCTGTCACCGATGCCAGGATGGGCCGCACCGAAAGAACCGGCGACGCGACCGCCGCAGCCGGGGAGGTTGGCCAGGGCGGTGCGATCGCCCCCGGCATGCTTCCGGCGCAGTGGGTTTCGGTCCCGCGTTCCTACCTGAAGCCGCGGCAGGACTGGTTCCTCCTGCAGCGAACCTATCCCGTGGGCGCGATCCCGGTGGACGCGCTCGTGAAGGCCATGCGGCAGCGCGACCTCGTTCCCGAGGACAAGTCGAGGAGCCACACGAGCGCCTCGATCTACCACAAGATCACCGAGTCGTCGCCGTTCTCGAGCGTCGGCCCGGCCGGCTTCACCTCGAACGTGGCGCCGGCCTGGGGCGCGATGAGCGGTCGCGTGCGCGACATCGCCATCGATCCGACCAACGCCTCGCGCATCTTCATCGCTGCCGCGACCGGAGGCACCTGGCGGTCGACCGACGGCGGCGCCACCTGGACGGCGCTCACCGACACGCAGGACACCCTGTCCACGTCGGCGGTGGCCATCGACCCGCAGAACCCCAACACCATCTATGCGGGCACCGGCGAAGGTCCGTCCGGCGCCTACTACGGCGTGGGGCTGCTCAAGTCGACGGATGGCGGGAACACGTGGACGGTGAATGCGCGGTCCACCTTCGCCCGACACGCCATCGCGAGGGTCCTGGTGAGCCCGACGGACTCGAACGTCGTGCTCGTCTGCTCCACATCGTCGTCCCACACGCCGGGCGGAGGCATTGCGGCCAGCAGCGGGTCGGTCGGGGTCTTCCGCTCGACCGACGGCGGCGTGACGTTCACGCAGACGGCGGCGGGCCAGACCTGCCAGAGCCTCGTCGCCGATCCCGGCAACTTCGCGAACCTTTATGCCTCGCTCGCGGGCTCCGGAAGCGCCAGGGATGGCCTCTACAAGTCGACCAACGGCGGCGTCACCTTCACGCAACTCGCCGGCGGTGCGCCGACCGGAGTGAGCCGGATCGCGCTGGGAATCTCCGCGGACGGCATGACGATCTATGGAGGCGGCAAGGAAGGCGACACGACCAGGATCTGGAAGTCGACGGACGCGGGCGCCACCTGGGCCGCGCTGGCCGGGGCGCCGGACTACTGCGAGAAGCAGTGCGACTACGACAACGCGATCGCCGTCGCGCCGCACAATGCCAACGTTGCCTTCTTCGGCGGCGTTCCCCTGTACCGGACGCTCGACGGCGGCGCCACCTTCGTCCAGCTCGGCGACAACAACGACTCGACGACGCGGCCGCTGCACGTCGACCACCACGCCTTCGCGTTCGCCCCGGGCAGCTCGACCACCCTCTACAACGGCAACGACGGTGGCCTCTACGTGACCACCGACGCGCAGGGCACGTTGCCGGCGTGGACCTCGCTGGGCGGAACGCTCGCCACGCTGCAGCCCTACAACGTCGCCCTGCATCCGACCAACGCGAGCATCATGCTCGCGGGCTTCCAGGACAACGGCACCGAGCTGCGCACCGGCTCGAACCTCTGGTCCGAGCGTTGCGGCGGCGACGGCGGCATCGCCATGATCGACCACAAGACGCCGACGACGATGTATTGCTCCTTCGGCGCCGGCAACATCGGCATCTCCAAGTCCATCGACGGCGGCGTCACCTTTGCGGCCGACGCCTCGGTGCCGAGCAAGGCCGCCGGCGACCGGGCCGCCTTCATCCCGGCGCTCGCCATGGACCCGGTGACGTCGACGACCCTCTACGCCGGCACGCAGCGGCTGTGGCGGACGACCGATGGCGGCGCGAGCTGGGCCGTGCAGAGCGCGAGCCCCGACCTTACCGGCGGCGGCGAGGCGACCGTCACCATGATCGCGATCGCGCCTTCCGCGCCGGCCACCATCATGGTGGTGACCTCGGACGGCCTCGTGCAGAGGAGCACCGACGCGGGCGTCACGTTCGTCAACGTGACCAAGGCGCCGCTGCCCGGCCGCTTCGCGACCTCGGCGGCGATCCATCCCACCAACCCGCTGGTCGCCTACGTCGGCTTTTCCGGCTTCGACGACGGCACGCCCGGCACGCCGGGCCACCTCTTCAAGACCACCGACGGGGGTGCCACGTGGAGCAATGTCACCGGCAACCTCCCCGACACGCCGGTCAACGCGATCGCCATCCGCCCCGACGCGCCGGAAGAGGTCTACGCCGGCACGGACGTCGGAACCTTCCTCACGCTGAACGGCGCCGCCCCCTGGGCGAAGCTCACGGTCGGGCTGCCCAACGCCGGCGTGATCGACATCAAGGCCAACGCGACCACCAACCTGCTGGCCATCGCCACCTACGGCCGCAGCGTCTTCACGGCGACGCTCAAGACCGCGAGCCCATCCTTCGAAGCCAACGTGCAGACGGTGGTGACGGGCTTCTACCGCACCATCCTCGGGCGCGAGCCGGATGCGGGCGGCCTCGCGTTCTGGACGGCCGAGGCGACGCGCGTGGTCGGCCTGGGCGCCGACGTGAAGGAAGTCTTCTACGCGATGGCGATGCAGTTCTTCTCGAGCGCCGAATACGTCGCCAAGAACGCGAGCGACGCGCAGTACATCACCGACATGTACAAGACGTTCTTCGTGCGCGACCCGAGCGCGAGCGAACTCGGCTACTGGCAGGGTGAGCTCACCGCCGTGCAGTCGCGCAGCGCGCTTCTCAACAGCTTCCTTTTCGCGCAGGAGTTTTCCAACGCCATGACCGCGCTCTTCGGCACGACCAGCGTGCGTCCGGAAGTGAACATGACCATGGACCTCTACCGGGGTACCTATGGCCGATTGCCCGACTCCGCCGGCTTCAACGGCTGGCTGGGAGTCATCCGCCAGGCGCAGTGCCAGGGGGCGACGCAGGTCTCGACGACGCTGAATACGGTCCTCGGCGCCTTCTTCAACAGCGCCGAGTACGCGGCGCGCGCGCGCAACGACCGCGACTTCATGGGCGACGTCTACAACGCGTACATGCGGCGCGGGCCGGGCGGCGACACGGGCGGCTTCAATTTCTGGGTGGGCCAGGTACCGACCGCGGGACGCGACGGCGTCAGGGCGCAGTTCGTGCCGAGCGCCGAGTTCCAGGCCCGCGTGGCCGCGATCGTCAATGCGGGGTGCCTGCCATGAACGCCCCGCCTGAACGCCCACCCCTGCCCGACCGCCTGGCCGTGGATTCGCGCAGCCCCCATTACGTGGCTGCCGTGCTCGAGCACGACATCGGCATCCGCCTGAACGACCACGAGCGCAACGACGTCGAGGAGTACTGCCTCAGCGAGGGCTGGGTGAAGGTGCCGGTTGGCAACAAGGTGGACCGCAAGGGCCAGCCGCTCCTCATCAAGCTCCGGGGCAAGGTCGAGGCGTTCTACAAGTAGGCCCAACGGTTGCGCGTTTCTGGGTAAGCTGGAAGCGCTTGAACCCGGCAGTTTTTCGCGAACGTGACATGGAGGCGAAGGCCATGAGCCACAGCAAGGACAAGGACACGAAGAAGATGGTCAAGAAGGAGCCCCTGAAGACTCCCAAGGAAAAGAAGGAAGCCAAGAAGCTCAAGAAACTGGAACGGCAACGCGGCTGATCGGCGGCGCGTACCGGCCGGCGGATTCGCTGCGCCATGCCGCCGTTCCCGGCCGTGGTTGCCGTCGCAACGGGTATTGACCTGCATCAGAGCGCCCGGCCCTCGAGCGCAGAGACTGAAAATGTCCTGATGGAGGGCTCCACATGAACGCGAGAAACGATCGTGCCGCGTGGCTCAAGGGCCCCGCCGCTTCCTGCAGCGTCCCGCCGCAAGCCAGGGAGCATCCCCGCCGCTTCATCCTGCTGGGGGCGCCCGGCGTCGGCAAGGGCACCCAGGCTGAACTGTTGAGCGAGCGCCTCGGCGCCTGCCAGCTTTCCACGGGGGATGTCTTCCGGGCCGCGAAGTCCGGCGACGCCTGCGAACGGACCCCGGCCATCAACAGCGCCCTCGAGGCGATGCGCAAGGGCGAGCTCGTGTCGGACGACACCGTGCTCGACGTCATCCGGGAACGGGCCGGCTGCCTGAAATGCGGCGGAGGGTTCCTGCTGGACGGCTTCCCGCGCACCGTCACGCAGGCCGAGGCGCTGACGCAGCTGCTGGAGCAGGAGGACATCGCGCTCGACGGCGTGCTGAGCTACGAGCTGCCGCTCGAGACCATCGTCGCGCGACTGAGCGGACGCCGTACCTGCCAGAAGTGCAAGGCGGTCTACCACGTGCAGTCGAAGCCGCCGCAAGTGGAGGGCGTGTGCGACGCGTGCGGAGGCGGGCTCTTCCAGCGCGAGGACGATCGGCCGGAGTCGGTGAAGGTGCGCATGGCTGCTTACGCTTCCAGCACCGCACCGCTCACCGATTACTACCGCAAGCGCAACCTGCTCGCGAGCATTCCGGCCGAGGGGTCTCCCGAGGAAATCTACCAGCGCACGATGGAGAAGCTCGAGGCCATGGCCTGAGGCCGGGGGCAGGCGCCGAACGCTGCAACCGGCACCTGCTCCATTACCAGCGGCAGGTTCCCTCGCCGATCTCGTTCGCGAGCAGCGGCACCACGGCCAGCAGGCCGAGGCCCTTGTAGGCGTCCTTGCAGTCGGGCTTCCACGCCTTTTCGATTGCCAACTGTTCCTTCGTCTTGCGTTCCGGCGCCGGCGGCATGGCGAATGGCAGGAGGGCGCGATTGCCGGTGCCTTCGCGGGCGACTTCGCGTGCCCGCGCGCGCGCTGCGTCCAGGTCGATGCGGGGCGCGCCTCCGGGCGAGGGAGCTTCCGCGGCCGGCGGCCGGCGGTTGTCGAAGATCGGCGAGTCCCGCGGCGATGGCCCGCCGGCGGATGCGGGTTCGCGGGCGCCGGCAGGTTCGGCGGCGGTGGCTGCAGGCTTTGCGGTTGCCGGTGCCGCCGCGGGGGCGGCGCGCGGTGCGGGTGCCGCGACAGTCACTGCGGGATCCAGGCTCGGCGAGGCCGCGGGCAATGTCGTGGTCGACAACAGCGGCGTCGGGACGATAGGGACTGCACGCGGCTTCGGCACCGGCAACAGTTCGGCCGGCGGCGCCAGGTTCGTCTCGATGGCCGGGCGCGGGGCGAATTCGAGCGTCGGCACCGACACGACCGGCACTTCCCGCGGGACGGGCACCACGCGCGGCGCGGGCACCAGGTCGGTTGCCGCCGGCAAGACCGGCGTTTCCAGCAAGGCAGGGGGCACGGGAGCTGCATCGAACACCTGGGCGGCTTCGGGTTCCGGCAGCGGACGCTGGGGCACGGGAGGCGCCGCCGCTTCCTTCGCCTCCCGGCGCCGCTCGAGCAGCTCGGAACCCGGCAGGCGCATCCGCGGGTCACGGACGGCGCCTGTGCCACTGCCCGAATCGAGCAACGGCCCGCGAATCGTCACGTCGAGCGAGCCCCACATCGCACGGCCCTGCGACGAACCACCGCTCGGGCTGCCGAACAGCAGGATGAAGAGCGCATGCAGCAGCAGGGAGAGAACGACGAACTGCGTGAGCGAGGGCCCCGGCTTGCGGCCGCCGCGACGATACGCGGGCGGCGGCGGGCGACGGACCTCGAGGCGGCGGGAAGCGACGGACGGCAAGCGCGACCTACGGTTGCGGTGGGCGCAGGAAGTCGAAGTCCACGCCCTGGTCGGCTTGCGTGACCGTGTCGAGGAAGAGCTTGAGGTGGCCCCGCGGCGCGTTGGGCGGCGCCACCGGCGAAGCGGCCCGGCGCCGTTCGAGTTCGGCATCGGCCACGAGGAGTTCCAGCGAGCGGCCGGCCACGTCGAGACGGATGCGGTCGCCCGTCTGCACATGGGCCAGCGGGCCGCCCAGCGCTGCCTCGGGAATCACGTGCAGCACGATGGTGCCGGCGGCGGTGCCGCTCATGCGCCCGTCGGAGATGCGCACCATGTCCTTCACGCCCGCGCGCGCGAGCTTCTTGGGGATGGGCAGGTAGCCCGCCTCGGGCATGCCCGGCGCGCCCTTGGGCCCGATGTTCTTGAGGACCAGGATGTCCGCGGCGCTCACGTCGAGGTCGTCGCGATCGATGCGGTCGGCGAGATCGAGCGCGTTCTCGAACACCACGGCACGGCCTTCGTGCTGCATGAGCTTCGCGTCCGCCGCGGACTGCTTGATGATCGCGCCGCCGGGAGCGAGGTTGCCGCGCAGCACGGCGATGCCGCCCTGCGCGAAGATCGGCCGGGCCCGCGGCCGGATCACGTCCTGCGGGAAGCCGGCGCCGGAAGCGTCGATTTCCTCCCCGAGCGTGCGCCCGGTGACCGTCAGGGCATCGAGGTTCAAGAGCGGCTTCAGTTCGCGCAGCAAGGCCGGCACGCCGCCCGCGTGGTGGAAGTCCTCCATGTAGTGCTGGCCGGAAGGCTTGAGGTCGACGAGCACCGGCGTCTCGCGCCCAAGCGCGTCCAGGCGGGCCAAGTCCACGGGGATGCCCAGGCGGCCGGCGATGGCGGTGAGGTGGATGATGCCGTTGGTGGATCCGCCGATGGCCAGCAGCACGCGCAGGGCGTTCTCCACGGACTGCGCGGTGATGATCCGGTCCGGGGTTAGCTTGCTTTTCGCGAGGGCGACCGCGGTGGTGCCGGAGCGCTCCGCGATGCGCATGCGGTCGGCGGTGACGGCCGGCGGCGAGGCGCTGCCGGGCAGGGCGATGCCGAGGGCCTCCGCGACGCACGCCATGGTGCTTGCCGTCCCCATCACCGAGCAGGTGCCCACGCTCGCGACGAGCTGGTCGTTGACGCGCGCGACTTCGGCCGCGTCGATCTCGCCCGCGCGGTAGCGCCCCCAGTAGCGGCGGCAGTCGGTGCAGGCGCCGACCCGCTCGCCGTCGTGCGAGCCGGTGAGCATCGAGCCGGTGACGAGCTGGATCGCCGGAACCCCCGCGGAGGCGGCACCCATCAGTTGCGCGGGCACCGTCTTGTCGCATCCACCCAGCAGCACCACGGCGTCCATGGGGGCGGCGCGGATCATCTCCTCGGTGTCCATCGACATGAGGTTGCGCAGGTACATGCTGGTGGGGTGCGAAAAACTCTCGTGCAGCGAGATGGTGGGGAAGTCCACCGGCAGCCCGCCCGCCAGCATCACGCCGCGGCGCACCGCCTCGAGGAGCTGCGGCGCGTTGCCGTGGCAGGGGTTGTAGCCGCTCGCTGTGTTGGCGATGCCGATGACCGGCCGCGACAGGGCGTCGTCGGTGTAGCCCGCGCCCTTGATGAAGGCCTTGCGCAGGAAGAGGGAGAAGCCCGTGTCGCCGTAGCTGGTGAGGCCCTTGGAGAGGCCGGTCGCGGGCTTGGGGGGCGGTGATTTCGGTTCATTCGGCATGTGTCGTCCGGAATTTCAAATGGATCGCTGCCCCCGAGTCTATCAACTGTATCGCCCGCGAACATGGCACCGGCGGAGCACATCCGGCGTTATCATTGTTAACGCTTGCCGCTATTAACGACTAGCGTTAATATCTGCCTGTGATCAAGTCCTTCGCCGACAAGGACACCGCCCGCGTGTTTGCCCGGGAGTACGTGCGCCGATTTCCGCCCATGCTGCACCCAGTGGCTTGGCGCAAGCTCGCGCAGCTACACGCGGCAACGCGCCTTGACACTCTCCGCCTCCCGCCGGGCAACCGGCTTGAGACGCTGAAGCACGATCGGGCGGGACAGCACAGCATTCGCATCAACGACCAGTGGCGCATCTGCTTTGTCTGGAAGGACGGCGACGCCCACCAGGTGGAGATCGTGGACTACCACTGAAGGAGAACGACATGGCCAAGCGCAAATTCGACCCGGTGCACCCCGGCGTGGTCCTCTCGGAGGACTTCCTCAAAGGGATGGAAATCAGCCAGTACCGTCTCGCCAAGGGCATTGGCGTATCGCCGAGGCGCATCAACGAGATTGTCCAGGGCAAGCGCGGCATCACCGCCGACACCGCCTTGCGGCTCGCGAAGTTCTTCGGCATGGAGGCGCAGTTCTGGATGAACCTGCAGTCACATTACGACCTTGAGATCGCGAAGGACGCCATCGCCGGAAAGCTCGACCGCGAGGTCGAGGTGCTGAGAGCCGCGTGAGAGCGTAACCGCCGTTACTTGCCGCGGAACACGGGCTTGCGCTTTTCCATGAAAGCCGTGCGCCCCTCGGCGTAGTCCTCGCTCTCGAAGCAGTCGAGGATCAGGCGGCGGCAGAGTTCCATGTCGATGTCGGCGTCGGGCTTGAGCACTTCCCGGATGATGCGCTTGCCGGCCTTCACCGTGAGCGGGGCGCCGGTTGCGATCATCGTTGCATATTCGGCGACCAGCGCGTCGAGCTCCTCCACGGGCACGACGCGGTTCACGAGGCCGATGGCGCGGGCTTCGTCGGCAGGCAGGCGCCGTCCCGTGAAGAAGATGTCCTTGGCGAAGCCGGGCCCGACCAGGTCGACCAAGTTCTTGAGCGCGGAGTAGCGGTAGCCGAGCCCCAGCCGCGTGGCGGGGACGGCGTAGACCGAGTCGGAAGCGGCCAGCCGGATGTCGCAGCTGATGGCGACGTTCACGCCGCCGCCGATGCAGTAGCCGCGGATGGCCGCGAGGGTGGGCTTGCCGAAGTCGTGGATGCCCATGAGCGCGTCCTCGGCCATCACCTCGTAGCGCTTGACGGCCTCGCGGGCGGCGCGCATGTCCTCGAACTGGGAGATGTCGGCGCCCGAGACGAAGGACTTGGTGCCTTCGCCGGAGAACACGACGAGGCGCACGGTGTCGTCCTTCTCCGCCTGGCCGAGGAGCGGCGGGATCGCTTCCCACATGTCCACCGAAAGGGCGTTGTGCTTCGCCGGGTTGTTGAAGCGGATGTGCAGCACGGCGCCGTCCTGCCAGGCCTTCACGCGCTCGGTGGGGGAGACGTAGGTCGGTGCAATCATTTCAGAAGACTCCGGCGGATTTCAGGCGGGCGAGGGACTCGGGGTCGTAGCCGACCTCGGCGAGCACCTCTTCGGTGTGTTCCCCGCGGCGCGGGGCGGCGCGCGCGATGGTGGAAGGCGTGCGCTCGAGCGTGACCGGCTGGCCGACCAGGCGCTGCTCGCCCAGGCGCTTGGACACGACCGTCTTCACCATGCCGAGGTGCTGCACCTGCGGCTCCGCGAAGACGTCCCGCATGTCGTTGATGCGCCCGCAGGCGACCCCGGCCTCGTTGAGCGTCTCGATCCAGTAGTCGCTGGTGTTCTCCTGCAGGCGCTCCTCGATCTCGGCGTTGAGCCAGTCGCGGTGCACCGAGCGGTTGGCCTTGCTCTTCGAACGCTCGTCGGCGATCCACTCCGGCGCGCCCATGGCCTCGGCGAAACGCTCCCAGATCCTGCCGCCGAAGACGGCGATGTTGATGTGGCCGTCCTTCGTCCGGTAGACGCCCGTCGGAATGCTGGTGGGATGGAAGTTCCCGGCCTGCGCCGGGACCTCCCCGTCGACGGTCCAGCGCGCCGTCTGGAAATCCATCATGTAGACCATCGCCTCGAGGAGCGAGGTGTGCAGCCACTGCCCCTTGCCGGACTGTTCGCGTTCCAGCAGCGCCACGGTGATGCCGTAGGCCGCGAAGATGCCGCCGCAGAGGTCCGCGATCGGGATGCCGACGCGCACGGGTCCCTGGCCGGGAAGGCCGGTGACGGACATGAGGCCGCCCATGCCCTGCGCGACCTGGTCGAAGCCGGGCCGGGTCGCGTAGGGGCCGGTCTGGCCGAAGCCGGAGATGCTCGCGTAGACCAGCCGCGGGTTGTCCCGCGCGAGCGTCCCGTAGTCGATGCCCAGGCGCCCCTTCACGTCCGGTCGGAAGTTCTCGACCAGCACGTCGGCGGTGGCGACGAGCTTCTTCAGCGCGGCGATGCCGTCGGGGTTCTTCAGGTCGAGCGTGATGGAACGCTTGTTGCGGTGCGTGTACTGGTAATCGGAGCCGTCCTGCCCGCCGAGCGTGTCGTCGCCGCGCATGTGCTCCGGCATCTGCACCTGGATCACGTCGGCGCCCCAGTCGGCGAGCTGGCGCGCGCAGGTGGGGCCCGCCCGGACCTGGGTCAGGTCGATCACGCGGAAGCGCGCGAGCGCGGCGGAGGCGGGCAGGTGGGGCATCGTGGGATTCCGACGCGATGATACAGGCGCGCGCGCCAGGCAGAGGGTCAGCCGCGTGCAGGGCGGCCTTTACCGCCAGCAGGTTCGCTCCCGGGCCCGACACGCGGTACGCTTGCGGTTTCCCGCACCGCATTTGCGCCATGCCCAGACTCGACGAAACCGCGAAAGGCGTCTACCTCATCACCGTGACGCCGTTCCGGGACGATGGCGCGCTCGATCTCGAGAGCACCGATCGCCTGACCGACTTCTACCTCGGTTGCGGCGTGACCGGCTTCACCGTCCTGGGGGTGATGGGCGAGGCGCCCAAGCTCACGGCCGACGAGTCGCGCGCCTACGTGAAGCGCGTGCTCGCGCGGGTGGACGGCCGCGTGCCGGTCATCGTGGGCGTCTCCTCGCCGGGCTTCGCCGCGATGGGGGAACTCGCGAAGAGCGTGATGGATCTCGGGGCTTCCGGCGTGATGGTCGGGCCGGGGGCGGCCGTGAAGACCGACGACCAGGCGGTGGCCTACTACGAGCTGGCCGCCGAGACGCTCGGGCCCGGCACGCCCTTCTGCGTGCAGGACCACCCGCTCGCCTACAACGGCGTGCAGCTGCCGCTGCCCGTGCTCCTGCGCATTTTCAAGTCGATCCCCACCGCCGTCATGCTCAAGCACGAGGACTGGCCGGGTCCCGGTCTCGCCAAGCTCTCCGCCCTGCGCGCGGCGAGCGACAAGGGCGAGATGCGGCGCATCTCGATCCTGGCCGGCAACGGCGGCGGCCTCTTCCTCCCGGAGGAGCTGACGCGCGGGGCCGACGGCGCCATGACCGGCTTCAGCTATCCCGAGATGATGGTGGACGTGGTGAACGCCCATGCTGCCGGCAAGGTCGAGCGCGCCCACGACCTCTTCGACGCCTACCTGCCGCTGGCCCGCTACGAGCAGCAGTCGGCGCTCGGACTTGCCGTTCGCAAGTACCTGTTGCTCAAGCGCGGGGCGATCGCCTCCGCGGCCATCCGCAAGCCCGGCCCGAAGCTCTCGGCCGCGGACACCGCCGACATCGATCGGCTCATCGCAAGACAGGAACGACGACTGAAGGAAATCGGCTGATGGCACTGGACCCGAAAATCATCGCGACCTTGTCGCAAGTCACCACCGCGACGCTCACCACGCTGCTGCTCAAGAAGGGGCTGCGCAACGTGTGGATGCGCGGCACGCGCCCGCTCAACCCGGGCCAGCCGCGCCTCGTGGGGCCCGCGTTCACGCTGCGCTTCGTGCCCGCGCGCGAGGACCTCGCCACGCCGGAGTCGTGGTCCAAGCCCATCTCGACGCGCGCGGCGATCGAGGCCATGCCCGAGGGCTGCATCGCGGTGGCCGACGCCATGGGCGTGACCGACGCCGGGATCTTCGGCGACATCCTCTGCGCGCGCATGCAGAAGAAAGGTGTCGCCGCACTCGTCACCGATGGCGTCCTGCGCGACGTGGCCGGCGTTCGTGCGACGAAACTTCCCGTCTGGTGCCAGGGCGCGGCAGCGCCGCCCTCGGTGGCCGGGCTCACCTTCGTGAACTGGAACGAGCCCATCGGCTGCGGCGGTGTCGCCGTGTTCCCCGATGACGTCGTGGTCGTGGACGACGACGGCGCCGTGCTGATCCCGCAGGCGCTGGTGGCCGACATCGTCGCCGCCGCCCCGGAGCAGGAGCGGCTCGAAAGCTGGATCATGGCCGAGGTGGAAAAGGGCGCGTCGCTGCCGGGCCTGTATCCCCCCAATGCCGAGAACAAGGCACGCTACGAGGCCTCGAGGAAGAGCTGATCGGCCGTGATCGCCGGCCTCGTCCAGATCCTCCTCTTCCAGGGCTTCGGGGAACTCGTCGCCCGGTTCTTCCTGCCGCTCATCCCGGGCCCGGTCATCGGGCTCGTGCTGCTCCTCGCCTGGCTGCGCTTCCGGGGAAGCGTCCCCGCTTCCGTCGACCTCGTGGCCACCGCCTTCAGCCAGAACCTGGGGTTGCTGTTCATCCCCGCGGCGGTGGGTGTGGTCATGTTCTGGCCGCATATCCGGTCGCACGCAATGGCCGTGGGCGTGGCGCTCGTCGTGAGCGTCGTTGCGACGATGGCGGTGACCGCGCTCGTGTTGCGCGGGATCGCGAAGGACGGCGAGCCGTGAATCCGCAGCTGCCGGCCATCCACGAGATCTGGGTCTACCTCTCCGGCAGCCCGCTGCTGGCGCTCATCCTCACGCTGTCCGCGTACCAGGCCGGCGTGATGGTCTACGAGCGCGCCGATCGCAATCCGCTGGCGAACCCGGTCGCCATCGCCATCGCCATCGTGGCGACCGTGATCACGCTGATCGACATGCCCTACGCGAAGTATTTCGAAGGCGCGCAGTTCGTGCACTTCCTGCTCGGTACCGCCACCGTCGCGCTGGCCGTGCCGATCTACAAGGGGCTCGATGCCCTGCGGGGACGGATTTTTCCGCTGCTCGCGGCACTGCTTGCGGGCGGCGTCACGTCCATCGTGAGCGCGGTGGGGATCGCGAAGCTGCTTGGTGCGGACGCGGCGATCATCGGCGGTTTCTACGCGAAGTCGGTGACCGCGCCCATCGCCATGGGTGTTGCGGAGCGCATCAACGTTTCTCCCACGCTGACCGCCGTGTTCGCGGTCACGACCGGCATCCTCGGTGCGATCCTCGTGCGCTACGTGCTCGATGCGGCAGGCTCGAAGGCGTGGTGGCAGCGCGGCTTCGCGCTCGGCGTGGCCGCCCACGGCATCGGCACCTCGCGCGCCTTCAGCGTGCACCCCGAGGCTGGCACCTACGCGAGCCTCGGGATGGGGCTGCACGGCGTGCTGGGGGCGGTGCTGATTCCGCTCGCCATCCAGTTCGCGACCTAACCACTCCCGATTCGGTACCAGGTACATGTACCTGGTACCGAATCTGGTTCGGGAACCCGGTTCATTCGCCTGATGCGAGAATGACGGCATGGATATCCTCGTGAGCGAAGTCGGCCCCCGCGACGGGCTGCAGAGCATCAAGCGGACGATGCCGACAGAAGCGAAGCTGCGGTGGATTCGCGCGCTCGCCGTCGCCGGGCTGCGCGAGATCGAGGTCGCCTCCTTCGTACCCGCGAAGCTGCTGCCGCAGATGGCTGATGCCGCGGAAGTGGCGCGCGAGGCGGTCAAGATCCCCGGCCTCACGGTCCTTGCGCTCGCGCCCAACCTGCGCGGCGCGCAGGACGCCATCGCCGCCGGCGCGCACAAGGTGACGCTCCCCGTATCGGCTTCGGAGGCGCACAGCCAGTCGAACCTGCGCAAGAGCGTCGCTGCTGCGATCGACGAAGTCGCGCACGTCGTGGCATTCCGCAACGCACTGCCGCAACTGACCAAGCCCGGCATCGAAGTCGGCATCTCCACCGCATTCGGCTGCACGCTGCAGGGCGAGGTCCCGGAGGATTTCGTGATCGCGGTCGCCGCACGCCTCGCAAATGCGGGCGCCGACTCCATCGGGCTCTCGGACACGACGGGCTACGCCAATCCGGCGCAGGTGCGCCGCCTCTTCCGGCGGCTGCGCGCCGAGGTCGGCGAGCGCACCGGTGGCGCGCACCTGCACAACACGCGCGGGCTGGGGCTGGCCAACGTGGTTGCCGCGCTGGAGGAGGGCGTGACGACCTTCGATGCCTCGCAGGGCGGCATCGGCGGCTGTCCCTACGCCCCGGGCGCCAGCGGCAACATCGTCACGGAGGACCTCGTGTACATGCTGGAGGCGATGGGGATGGACACCGGCATCGATCTGGAGAAGCTCATGGCCGCGCGTACCTTCCTCGTTGCAGGCCTGCCGGGCGAGCCGATCTACGGCATGGTGCCGGAAGCCGGCCCCGCGAAGACGTTCAGGCCGGCACGAGGAGCAAGCGCATGAAGAGCCCGTTGCCGCTTGAAGGCATCCGTGTCGTCGAGTTCTCGCACATGGTCATGGGACCGAGCTGCGGGCTGGTGCTCGCCGACCTCGGCGCCGAGGTCATCAAGGTCGAGCCGGCCGGCAAAGGCGACCCCACGCGCTATCTCACCAGTTCCGGCGCCGGATTCTTCGCCTCGTTCAACCGCAACAAGAAGAGCGTGACCCTCGACCTCGCGGCGCCGGATGGGATGGCCACTGCGAAGAAGCTGGTCGCCACCGCCGACGTGTTCCTCGAGAACTTCCGTCCCGGCGCGCTCGAGGCGAAGGGCCTGGGCTACGCCGCACTGTCCGCCGCCAATCCGCGCCTTGTCTATTGCTCGCTGAAGGGCTTTCTCACCGGCCCCTACGAACACCGCACGGCGCTCGACGAGGTGGTGCAGATGATGAGCGGGCTCGCCTACATGACCGGCCCCGTGGGCAAGCCCCTGCGCGCCGGCGCGCCGGTGAACGACATGATGGGCGGCATGTTCGGCGCCATCGCGATCCTGGCGGCGTTGCGCGTTCGCGACCGGACCGGCAGGGGCCAGCTCCTGCAGAGCGGGCTCTTCGAGAACGCCGCCTGGCTCGTCTCCACGCACATGATGCAGCACGCCGTGACGGGAAAGACGCCGGAGCCGATGTCGGCCGGCAAGCGCGCGTGGGGCGTGTACGACGTGTTCACGACCGCCGACGGCCGGCAGCTCTTCGTCGGCGTGGTCACCGAGCGGCAGTGGGAGATCTTCACCAAGGCGCTGGGTGAGAGGGCGCTGGCCGATCCGGCCTATGCCACGAACAACGACCGCTCCCGGGCACGCGAGACGCTGATTCCGCTGGTCGCCGGCATCCTCGCCAAGCACTCCTGCGCCGAGCTCGAGGCGCTGTGCGAAAAGGCGGGCCTGCCCTTTGCCCGCGTGCAAACGCCTTCGGATCTCTTCGACGATCCGCATCTCGCCGCGGGCGGCATGATCGACCTCACGCTTCCCGACGGTACGCCGACGCGCATCCCGGGGTTGCCGATGCAGTTCGGCGAATCGCGCCTGGGCCTGCGCCGGGACCTGCCGCAGCCGGGCGAGCACAACGAGGAGATCCTGGGCCCGCTGCAGTAGTGTTCGACACCACGGGGATTGCGGTCAGCCGTTTCCGGAATGCCGGCCTCGCCTCTGGGCATCTGCAAGCGTTGCCGAGGGACTTTCGCCGTAGCGCAGGCGGTAGTCGACCGCGAAGCGTCCCGGATGGGCCAATCCGCAATCGTGGAGGATGCTGATCACGGATTCCCCGGGCTGTGCCGCCACCAGTCGCAGCCGAGCGGCGGCCATGCGCCGGGTCCACACCCACTGCATCGGCGACATTCCTCGCCGCTGCCGGAAGCTCTTGCGAAGGCCGCGGGCTTCGATACCCGCAATCCGGCAAAGGCCGCCGAGGTCTATCGGGTCCGCGAGATGGCCGTCGATCCACTGCTCGACAATCCGAAGCCTTCCCTCCGCAATGCCGCCCTTGCCGCCATCGTTCCTGCCGCGCGAAAGGAGGGCGGCCAGCCAGGCAGCCATCGACTGCCCCATCTCGGCAGCCTTCAGGCTGTTTGGCGCGATCTTCGTGCCCTCATCGAGACCATGCAGAAGTTCGGTCATCCAGGCGATCGATTTCTCCCCCAGGGGCAACTCCATCGCCGCGGGAAGTGATGAGCCGTGTCCGCAATCGCCGAGGGGCCCAAGTCTCGCCGCCAGCTCCGGTTCACCAACCTGGAACGCGAGCATGGGACTCTCAGCGCCGTAGGCGACGGTGTATTCGGTGGCGGGACCGATGAAGACAGCGCGCCCGGGAGCGCTCTCGAGATGGCGCTGCCCGACGCGGTAGGTCGCAGGCCGCTCGAGCGGGACATGCACGAGCGGAACGAGTGTGGTGGCTTGCACCCGCTGCCCGAGGCTGCTCTCGCCCCAGCCGATCGCCGCGCCGTCGAGGGAAACCAGCGACCAGCGGACGTCGAGCAGTCCCCGGCCCAGGCATTCCCTACGGTGGGTGCCGAACCGCCCGAACAGGGTGCGAACCTCGTCCAGGTCGTTCGTGGCGAACTTCTCGGACCATTCAGGGGGGCTTCTCATGACTATTGGCTTTTAGCATGAGAGTGCCGATTCCGGATAGGCCGGGATCCCGCCCTGCCCCAAAATGTGGGCACGGTTTGATTGTCGGGCCTCACGCAGTCCCTCGGCGGCAGCATCTCACGACCCCGACCCTGCAGGTAGCACGACCTTCGACGGGGGAGGCCAGCCAAACATGGGGGAATTGGAGCCAATCGACATTTCCCCGAAAGACAGAATGGACGGCCCGTGTGCCGGGCTCTAATGGCAAATCGTGCACCTTTAACCTGCCTGGCAATGTCACGGTGGTGGCGACCATGAGCAATGTCCGGGGCACCACGGGTCGTCAACCGGCATTTGGCGGTATCAACAATCTTGAGCGTCAAGGCAAGCACATAACGGATAGTTTTTCGGATGGAACGATCCCATGCAACTTTTGATTACCAGTCATAGCGATGATCATCGTGTCGTGATTAGGTTGGCCCGCAGGTGGCTGCTGGCTTTCATTCTTTCATTGAGTGGAACAGTGTGTGCGCAAGGTTCTGTCCTTCTCAGCGAGGACTTTCGCTCAGCGACATTGCGCGACCCGAGTTCCTGGGTGCTTTCTTACCGCAGTGGGTCGACTTCGCCCTGCCTGACGGCTGCTGACTTCGACAACCCACCCCAGTCCCTCGGGGGCGGAACCACGATTGGGGGCTGCAATGCTGCAGGCACCAATGCGGTGGACGCGAGCGGGTCTGGCGTGCTCAGGCTGACGAACACACTCACCTACCAGGCAGGTTCGATGCTCTACGACACGCCGCTTCCTACGGCGGGCGGTCTAGACGTGACTTTTGTACAGAGTCAATGGGGCGGCTCGCATGCCGACGGACTGAGCTTCTTCGTCAAGGATGGTGCAAACACGAACCGTGCTACCGGCGGTTATGGAGGGGCTCTGGGCTACGCATCGATTCCAAGCGCCAATCTCGCTGGCGTCCCGGGGGGGCTTTTTGGTGTTGGTCTGGATGCCTACGGTGGATTTTCCAGTAGCGCGGTGGGGTATCCGGCTGGATGCAGCCTGCCTTCGCCCGGCTCTCGCCCCAGTTCGATCGCGATTCGCGGACCGGACACGAGTGCTGGTCGCGACGGCACGGCTGGGTTCTGCTACCTCGGCGGCACGGCATCGACCCCCAGCTTGAACATCTTCGGCTCCACCCGAATTGCGGCAGCCAGGACGGTGCGAGTCGTTGTCGATCCTTCCACTGTTTCCGGCACACGTCGCATCACGGTATACCTCGACGGTGCACAGAAACTTCAGGTTCCGGTTCCGCAGGAGTTCATTAACGCCACTACTTTCAAATTCGGCTTTGCCGCCGGCTCTGGCGACACAACCGACAACCACGAAGTCTGGGAAGCGAATGTGTCATCGGTCAATCCCCTTCCGGTGGTGCAGGTTACTGCCAACAATGCCACTTCGGTTGTTGGCAATGCCGTATCTACGGTCAGTTATCAGGCTACGGGATTCAATGGGGCGGATTCTTTCCGGACACGGCCCACATGCATTGCCTTCACGAATAGCAGCTATCTAACCCCTGTTACAAGCGCCACGCCGGCCGGAACTTATGTCACGCATTGCTCGGGTGCGGTTGCCTTTGGATATGCGATTCAATACACCGATGGTGTCTATGTCGTTAGCGCACATCCCAACGCGGCGCCAGTTGCCGGCCCCCTCGCCATACAGACCTTCCGGGACAAGGCGATCAGCGGTTCGCTGGTGGCGAGCGACACCGATGGTGACGCGCTCACCTTCAGCCTCGTCTCCCAGCCGGCGCACGGCACGCTCACGCTGACGAACGCTGCCACCGGGGCCGTCACCTACACGCCGGCCGCTGGATATGCTGGCACGGACTCGTTTCAGTACAAAGTCAATGATGGATTGGTCGATTCCAACATCGCCACCGCGAACATCAACGTGTTGCCGGTGCCGACGGTGCCCAACCTGCCGCCCGTGGCGAATCAGGACAGCTTTTCCACGACCAAGAACGTCAAGCTCACCGTGGCGGCGCCGGGCGTGCTGGCGAACGATGCCGACCCGGAGAGCCATGCATTGAGTGTGGTCACGTTGCCGAGCACCCCTGCGGCGCACGGCACCGTCACCTCGACCAGCGGTGGCGGGTTCACCTACACGCCGGCCGCCAACTACGCGGGGCTGGACAGCTTCCAGTACACGATCAGCGATGGCACGTCGACGGCGACGGGGACGGCGGTCGTCGAAGTGAAGGACACCAACAGCCCGCCCTTGGCGCACGACGACAGCTACACCACCCCCAACAACGTCAAGCTGGCGGTGGCCAGCCCGGGGCTCCTGGCCAACGACAGCGACCCGGATCGTAGCCAGCCGCTGCGGGTGGTGGTCGCCTCGCAGCCGACCAAGGGCACGCTCGTACTTACTGCGGGCGGCGGCTTCGAGTACACGCCGGCTCCGGGGCTGTGCAGCGCAGACAGCACCGACACATTCACCTATTACGCCAACGACGGCACCGTCAACTCGAACCTGGCGACGGTGACGATCGGGATCCATTGCACCAACCGCGCGCCGGTGGCCAATGCCGACAAGTACACCATCGCGCAAGGTGCCACGCTCGCGGTGCCGCGTCCCGGGGTGCTGGTGAACGACACGGATGCCGACGGCAACGCGCTCACGATGGTGGTGGTGACGCCAGCGGCAAAGGGCCCGTTCGCGCCCAATGCCGATGGCAGTTTCTCCTACGTCGCGCCGAGCAATTTCACCGGCACCGACACCTTCACCTACAAGGCGACGGACGGGGCGCTGGAGAGCGCGCCGGTGACCGTGACCATCACGGTCACCGCCACCAACCAGCCCCCGCTCGCCCAGAGCGACAGCTATCGCACGGGCAAGAACACCGCGCTCACCATCGCCGCGCCCGGATTGCTCGCCAACGACAGCGACCCGGAAGGCAATCCGCTCACCGTGTTCACCGAGTCGCTGCCGACCAAGGGCGTCCTGCGCCTCGACACCGGCGGCGGCTTCACCTACACGCCCAGCAACAACGTCGTCGGGCTCGATTCGTTCACGTACCGGGCCGGCGATGGCTCGGTGAAGAGCAACCTGGTGACGGTGACTCTCGAAGTGGCCGACGCCAACTTCCCGCCGGTGGCCAACGACGACTCCTATTCGACGCCGGACAAGGTCAAGCTCGTGGTGCCGTCACCGGGCTTGCTCGCCAACGACCGCGACCCGGACGCCAACCAGCCGCTGGCCGTCGTCATCGCATCGCAGCCTGCCAAGGGCACGCTCGCCCTGAAGGCTGGTGGCGGCTTCGAGTACATGCCGAACATCGGTCCCTGCAGCGCCGACACGACGGACAGCTTCACCTATTACGCCAACGACTCGGTCGTGAACTCGAACCTGGCAACTGTGTCGATCGCGATCCACTGCACGAACCGTCCGCCGGTGGCGAATCCGGACACCTTCTCGATTCCGCAGGATGTGCCGCTG
>CAZOIB010000262.1:0-9093 GCA_964579785.1 uncultured Lysobacter sp.
GACGCCTCCGACGTGTGGGGCAAGTCGACGTGGGACACCGAGGGGCTCCTGAAGAAGCGCTTCCAGGACCCGCAGGTGCGCATCTCGAGCATCGGTCCCGCAGGCGAGACGGGCTGCCTCTACGCGGCGGTCGTGAACGACCTGCACCGCGCGGCCGGCCGCTCGGGCGTGGGCACAGTGATGGGTTCCAAGAACCTCAAGGCCATCGCCGTGCGCGGCACCAAGGGAGTCGGCAACGTGAAGGATCCCATGGCCTTCATGAAGGCGGTGAACGCCGCCAAGAAGGTTCTCGCGGACAACGCGGTCACCGGCCAGGGTCTGCCCAAGTACGGCACGCAGGTGCTGATGAACGTGATCAACGAGATCGGGGCCCTGCCCACGCGCAACCACAAGGATGTGCAGTTCGACGGCGCCAAGGACATCTCGGCGGAAGCCATGCACGCGCCGCGCAAGACCGACGGCAAGGCGAACCTCGTCACCAACCAGGCCTGCTTCGGCTGCACCATCGCCTGCGGGCGCATCTCCAAGATCGACGAGACGCACTACACGGTGGTCAACAAGCCGCAGTACTGGGGTGCCTCCGGAGGCCTGGAATACGAGGCGGCGTGGGCGCTGGGCGCCGCCAATGGCGTGAACGACCTGGAAGCCCTCACCTACGCCAACTTCCTCGCCAACGAGGACGGCTGGGACCCGATCTCCTTCGGCGCGACCGTGGGCGCGGTGATGGAGCTCTACGAGATGGGCGTGCTGAAGAAGGAGCAGCTCGGCATCGAGGCGCCGTTCGGCTCGGCGCAGGCTCTGACCTTCTTTGCGGAACAAGTTGGCAAGGGAGCAGGTTTCGGCAAGGAGATCGCGCAGGGCTCGAAGCGCCTCACCGCCAAGTACGGTCACCCGGATCTCTCCATGACGGTGAAGGGCCAGGAATTCCCGGCCTACGATTCGCGCGGCATCCAGGGCATGGGACTCGCCTACGCCACGTCCAATCGCGGCGCCTGCCACCTGCGCGGCTATACCGTCGCAAGCGAGGTGCTGGGCATTCCGGTGAAGACCGATCCGCTCGCGACCGAAGGCAAGCCGGGGCTGGTGAAGGCGTTCCAGGACGCGACCGCCGTGTTCGACTCCTCGGGGCTGTGCCTCTTCACGTCGTTCGCCTGGACGCTGCAGGACGTCGGCCCGCAGGTGCAGGCGGCGTGCGAAGGCGACTGGTCGCTGGAGAACCTGAACCTGGTCGGCGAACGCATCTGGAACCTGGAGAAGGAATTCAACCTGGCCGCGGGGCTCACGAAGAAGGACGACGACCTGCCCAAGCGCCTGAAGACCGAAGCCGCCAGGACCGGCCCGGCCAAGGGGCTCGTCAACGGCATCGACAAGATGCTGCCCGAGTACTACGAACTGCGCGGCTGGAACAAGGAAGGCGTGCCCACCGCGGAGACACGCAAGCGCCTCGGCACGGCGGCGCTGAAATAGGCGGACCGCCATGCGGCACCTCATCGTCGGTAACGGCCCGGCCGGCGTGGTCGCGGCCGAGACGCTGCGCAAGCTCTCGCCCGCGGTCAGCGTCACCCTGCTGGGAGATGAGCCCGGGCCGCCCTACTCGCGCATGGCGATCCCCTACCTTCTCATGGGCCACATCGCGGAGCCGGGCACGTGGCTGCGCAAGGGGGCGGGACACTTCGAGCGCCTGGGCATCGCCCTGAAGTCCGGCCGCGCGCGATCCGTGGACACCGCCACGCGCGAGGTCGTCCTCGAGTCCGGCGAGGCGCTGCCGTGGGACAGGCTCCTCATCGCATCCGGTTCGCGCCCGAATCGTCCTCCCATCCCGGGCATCGACCTGCCGGGAGTGCACCCGTGCTGGACGCTGGCGGATGCCAAGGCCATCATGGCGCGCGCCAAGGCCGGCAGCCGCGTCCTGCAGATGGGCGCGGGCTTCATCGGCTGCATCATCCTGGAGGCGCTGGCCGCCCGCGACGTCGACCTCGTGGTGGTGGAGATGGGCGAGCGCATGGTGCCGCGCATGATGACCCCGGGCGCCAGCGAACTCATCAAGTCCTGGTGCCAGCACAAGGGCATCCGCGTGCTCACCGCGACGCGCGTCGTCTCCCTCGCGCCATCGGGCAACGGCCTCACCGCCACACTGGATTCGGGCGAGCACATCGAGGCCGACCTGGTCATCTCCGCAACCGGCGTCTCGCCCAACACGGAGTTCCTCGCCGGAAGCTCCATCGCCTGCGACCAGGGCGTGCTCGTGGACAACCACATGCAGACCAGCGTCGCGGGCGTCTATGCCGCCGGCGACGTTTCGCGGGCCCCCGAGTTCGACACCGACAAGAAGATTGCCTACGCCATCCAGCCGACGGCGGTCGAGCAGGCGCGCATCGCCGCGCTCAACATGGCCGGCCGCGAGGCGGTCTCGCCGGGCGCGCTGGCGATGAACGTCCTCGACACGCTCGGGCTCGTGGCGACTTCGTTCGGCCAGTGGCATGGCGTGCCGGCGGCCGCGGGCGGGTCGGAGGCGGAACTGCGCGACGACGAGGCCTTCCGCTACCTGCGCCTGGAATTCCAGGGCGACCGCCTCATCGGCGCCACCAGCCTCGGACTCACCGAGCACGTCGGCGTCATCCGCGGCCTCATCCAGGGACGCGTGGCGCTGGGCGAGTGGAAGGACAAACTCGTCGCCGACCCGACGCGCCTCATGGAGGCCTACCTGGCGCGCGCGCAGGCCGCCTCCTGAGCGCGCGATGCGGGTCACCCTCAAGCTCTACGCCACGCTCACCGACCACCTGCCAGCGCATGCGCGGCGCGACAACGCCGTGGAGCTGGACCTGGCCGGCGAGGAGACGATCGCCACGGCGATCGCGCCCTTCGCGTTGCCGAAGCGCCTCGTCCACCTGGTCCTCGTGAACGGCGTATTCGTCCCGCCGGAGGAGCGCGCCCGCCACGCCCTGCGCGATGGCGACGTGCTCGCCATCTGGCCGCCCATCGCCGGTGGCTGAGAAAAAGGGGGCCGTCCCCGATTCAGGAGTGGGGACAGTCGCCTTTTTCTACGAGATGGGGCTCACCCGCGCGGACTTCCTGCGCCTGTTGCCCATCGCGGTGGGCAACGAGCCCTACCGCGTTGCGGGCGACGACATCGTTGCCACGGGCGGAGCGTTTGCCTGGTGCATCCGCATCGAGGAACGGTCCGGACGCGCCTTCGGCCCGGTGGCGCTTCCCGTCCTGGCGGTGACCCTCTCCGTGGACCGGGCTACCGAAGCCGAGGCCCGCGGCTTCGTGGACCGGTTCCTGCTCGGCTTCCAGCGCGCCGGGGGCTGAACGCCGGCCCCGTCCGGTGCGACAATGCCCCGCCATGAAAATCTCGCTCGAGGCGGCTGCCGGCCGCAACCTTTTCACTGCCTATGGGGATGGCTACGTCGACGTGAACGGCCGCCGCCACCACGCGAACGTGGTCGTTGCCGCCGATGCCGTCACGCCCGGCTGGTTCTCGGGCACCCTGGAGGCGCTGGGCCCGGAGCATCTGACACCGCTCGTGCAAGGCCGACCGGAAATCGTCCTGCTGGGTACCGGAGCCGCATTCCGCTTCCCGCATCCGTCCGTGCTCGCGCCCCTGTACCAGGCCGGCATCGGCGTGGAGGTGATGGACACGCGGGCGGCCTGCCGCACCTACAACATCCTGCTCGCCGAGGGACGCCGCGTCGTGGCGGCGCTCATCGTCGAAGCGGTGGCGTAGCTTCCGCGCTCAAGTTCCGCAGAACGTGCGATAGCACGCGGTGACGGCAGCAGCGGCCGGCTCGGCGTAGGGCGACGATGCGCCTGTCTCGTCATAGGGCTTCCGCAAGGCCTCGAGCAGGCGCTCGAAAGGCGCGAGGTCGCCCTCTTCCGACGCGGCGGCAAGCGCCTCCTCGACGCGGTGGTTGCGCGGGATCACCGCGGGGTTGATCTTGCGCATCTCGGCGGCGCGTTCGCCATTGGCGCCCACCTTGGGCCCGCCGTCCCCGGCCGCGGCATCCTCGGCCGCGCAACGCACCCGCCAGCGGGCGAGCCAGGCATCGGGCGCATGCGCATCGGCGAACAGCGCGCGCAGCGGCGCCTCGTCACCGGCAGCCGCGTCCGCCAGCCGCCGCCACCCCAGCGTGAAGTCCACCCGCCCGGCCTGCAGCAGCGCGAGCCAGTCTTCGGCCAGCGCGGCATCGGCTGCGTCGTCCTGCCCGGCATGGGCATCACTGTCCTGCAACGCATCGCGACGCAGTCCCAGCTTGGCGCGCTGTCCGCGCAGCAGGAACCACCGGTACTGCGCCGGAAAGGCGTCCAGGACTTCCATGGCGAGCGTTGCCGCCTGGTCGTGGTCGTCCGAAATCAACGGCAGCAGCGACTCCGCCAGCCGCGCCAGGTTCCACTGCGCGATGGCCGGCTGGTTGCCGAACGCGTAGCGGCCGTGCCGGTCGATGGAACTGAACACCGTCGCGGGATCGTAGGCCTCCAGGAACGCGCAGGGCCCGAAGTCGATCGTCTCGCCCGAGATCGCCATGTTGTCCGTGTTCATCACGCCATGGATGAAGCCCGCGTTCATCCAATGCGCCACGAGGGCGGCCTGGCGCGTGGCCACGGCCTCCAGCAGGGCGAGAAACGGCTGCGGCTCATCGGCAATCTCGGGGTCGTGCCGCGCGATGGTGTATTCGGCGAGCTTGCGCACCTGTTCCATTTCGCCGCGCGATGCGAAGTACTCGAACGTCCCGACGCGGATGTGGCTCGCCGCCACGCGCGTGAGCACCGCCCCGGGCAGCGTGTTCTCGCGCTGGACGGGCTCGCCCGTGGCGACCACCGCGAGGCCGCGCGTGGTGGGGATGCCCAGCGCATGCATCGCTTCGCCGATCAGCACCTCGCGCAGCATGGGGCCGACGGCGGCCTTGCCGTCGCCGCCCCGGGCGAACGGCGTGCGCCCCGAGCCCTTGAAGGCGATGTCGCGGCGCCGTCCCTGCCGGTCGATCACCTCGCCGAGCAGGAGCGCGCGGCCGTCGCCCAACTGCGGCGAGAAGCCCCCGAACTGGTGGCCTGCGTAGGCCTGCGCGATGGGCTCGGCACCCTCGGGCAGCGCATTGCCGGCGAACACGGCCGCCCCTTCGGGGCCGTCGAGCGATGCGCCGTCGAGACCAAGCTCCACCGCCAGCGCATGGTTGAGGAACAGGAGACGCGGTGCAGGCGCTGCCGTGGGTTGCCATGGCACGTAGAACCCCTGGAGGTCGCGGGCATACGTGTTGTCGAAAGGGAACGGGGCGGCTGCGGTCATGGGGAGCGAGATTGGGGCGACTGCGCCGCAATTCTAGCTGGAACATGGCTGCCCATCGTCTGCAGGGCGACGCCAGTATGGACTGGCTTTCTCCGCTGTGACGATGTGGTACTTCGTGGGCACGTCGGCGAAAGTATGGACCGGCGCGGATTTTGTTTGGGGGTCAGTTTTTTTTCCGAATTCTGGAAAAAAACTGACCCCCAAACAAAATCCATCTGTCCATGTGCGCAACCGCCTCCATTACCGGAGTGCTAACACCGGCTCCACCTCCAGCGACGCTTACCGAGGCGTAGTTACCGACGACCGCACGGCCAGGGTGAACGACAGCCACGACAGGATGCCGACCCCGATCAGTGCGATGGAAACCGCGCGGTAGCTGCCGGCCAGGGCCAGCACTCCGGCCGCGGCGAACGGCCCGGCGGCGCGTGCCAGCAGCACCGGCGTGGCCATGAGTCCCGTGAGCCCGCCATAGCCCTCCCGCCCCCAGATCTCGGCCGGCACCGTGCCGCGCACGATGGTCATGACGCCGTTGCTCGCCCCGTAGAGGATCGCGAACGCCACCACCCCCACGGTGCTGTCGCCGGCGAAGGCGAGGATGGCGATGGACACCGGGAACGCGAAGAGCGCGATCTCGCCCACGCGCGCCGGGCTCACGCGGTGCGCGAAGGCGAATTCGACGATGCGGCCCGCCACCTGCATGGGTCCTACCATCGCCGCGAACAGCGCCGCCGACTTCGGGGAGTAGCCCTGCTCCTGCAGCATGGCCAGCAGGTGCAGCCCCACTGCCGAGAAAGCGAGCATGTTGAGCGTGAACGCGACGGCCAGCCAGCGGAAGTGCCAGTCCGCGCGGAGCCGCGCCCGGCCCGCGGCATCGTCGGCAGCACCCGGCGGAGCATCCGCGGGCCGTCCCCGCGCGGGCAGGAACAACGCGTGCAGCGGCACGCACAGCACGAGGTTGATGGCGGCGAGGACGAGAACCGCCTCGCGCCAGCCCAGCGCCGAGGCGAGCCATTGCGTGAGCGGCCAGAAGACCGTGCTCGCGAATCCGCCGGCGAGCGTGAGGACGGTGATCGCCTTGCGCAGGTCGGCGCGGAAGACGAGCGCCAGGCTCGCGAAGGCCGGCTCGAAGAGGGTGAGCCCCATCACGAAGCCGAGCGCCGCCCAGACGGCGTAGAGGGCGGTGGCGCTCGTCACCTGCGAGAAGGCCGCCAGCAACAGCGCAGCGCCGATCGATCCCGCCGTCATCGCACCGCGCGCGCCATGCCGGTCGATGTGCCGGCCCACGGGCGCGGCCACCAGGCCGGACACGAGCAGCGCCAGCGAATAGGCACCGACGACCACGGGCGGCGAGGCGCCCAGCTCGTCCCGCACCGACTCCATCACCACGGCGAAGGCGTAATAGAGGCTGCCCCAGGAGACGATCTGGGTCACACCGAGGGCGGCGACGACCTGCCACCGCCCCCGATCGCCGCGCGCCGGCTCAGGCAAGACCGCGCAACTCGCGCAGCAGGACCGAGAGCACGGCCAGGTCGAGCGATCCGGCGCGCTTGAGTTCCTCGCGCATCGCGGCGAGCCGGGCGATGGGCTGCGCGCAGCGCTCCTTCCACGCGGCGATCATCGCGGCGGGATCGGCGGCGGCCGGCGCCAGCCGGGCCACCGTCGTCGCGAGGACGCGCTGCTGCGCCGAGAGGTCGTCACGCAGCGCGTTGCGCGCGAGCGCCTGCCAAGACGTCTCCGTCGGCAGGGCGGTGATGCGCTCGGCGATCCAGCGCAGCTCGAGTTCGCCGGCCAGCGCGAAATACAGCCGCGCGATGGCCTCGAGCGGACGTCCCGTCTCGGCAGCGGCCTCGGTGGCGTCGAGCACCGCGTACAGCGCATCGAGGCTGGCGATGTCGCGTGCCAGTTCCGCGGGAACGCCCTGCCCGGCGAGCCGCGCCGCCGTCGCCTCGAAGGGCACGCGATCGGCCGCGACCAGCATCTCCGGCACGCGCTCGCGAAACGCGGCGAGGCCGGGCTGGAAGATGCCGAGGACTTGGGCGATGCCGAGCTTCTCGCGGCGCCGGCGCAGGAACCAGAGGGTGGCCCGCAGGACCAGGCGCCCCGCCTCGATGAGCATCTCCGACTGCACGGCGGCGGGAACGCGGTTGTCGAGCGCGTCGATGGCGTCCCACAGCGCGCCGAAGCCGAAGATGTCGCGCACCAGGATGAAGGCGCGTGTCACCTCGTCGGGGTTGGCGCCCGTCTCCTCGTGCATGCGCTGCACGAAGACCGCACCGGTGCGGTTGATCATCGTGTTGGCCACCACCGTCGCGACGATCTCGCGCTTGAGGGGGTGGCGCGGCATGACGTCCGCGTAGCGCTTGCGCAGCAGCGCGGGGAAGTAGGCCACCAGCGCGCGCGCCACGTAGGGATCGTCGATCAACGTGCCGCGCACGAGGTCGTCGAAGAGCACCATCTTGGAGTACGCGAGCAGGACCGCGCGCTCCGGGGTGGTGAGACCCTCGCGCCGCGCGCGCCGCTCGGCGATCTCGTCGTCGGAGGGCAGGTATTCGACCGCGCGATTGAGGCGCCCGGCCTTCTCCAGCGCCCGGATCAGGCTCGCCTGCGCGTCCAGCAGCTTCTCGCCGCGCACCCCGGATACCGAGAGCGACTGCGTCTGGTAGTAGTTGTCCGCCAGGACGAGGCTTCCGACCTCATCGGTCATCTCGGCGAGCACCTTGTTGCGCTGCTTTTCCGTCAGCTCGCCCTCCGCGGCGACGATCCCGAGCAGGATCTTGATGTTCACCTCGTGGTCGGAACAGTCCACGCCGGCGGAGTTGTCGATGGCGTCGGTGCACAGGTGCCCGCCGGCCCGTGCGAACTCGACGCGCCCGAGCTGCGTGAAGCCGAGGTTGCCGCCCTCCCCCACCACCTTGCAGCGCAACTGCGCCCCGTTGACGCGGATGGCGTCGTTGGCGCGGTCGCCCACGTCGGCGTGCGTCTGATGGCTCGCCTTCACGTAGGTGCCGATGCCGCCGTTGTAGAGCAGGTCGACCGGCGCCACGAGGATCGCTTTCATCAGTTCCGCGGGCGTGAGGCTTGCCGGCGCGATGTCGAGCGCCTTGCGCACCTGCGGCGAGAGCGCGATCGACTTGGCCGCGCGCGGGAACACGCCGCCGCCCCTGGAGATGAGGGACTTGTCGTAATCCTCCCAGGAGGAGCGCGGCAGCGCGAAGAGGCGTTCGCGCTCCTTGAAGCTCTTCTCCGTATCGGGATCCGGGTCGAGGAAGATGTGCCGGTGATCGAAGGCCGCCAGCAGCCGGATGTGGCGGGAGAGCAGCATGCCGTTGCCGAACACGTCGCCGGACATGTCGCCCACGCCGACGACGGTGAAGTCCTGCGCCTGCGTGTCGATGCCCATCTCGCGGAAGTGCCGCTTGACGCTCTCCCAGGCGCCGCGCGCCGTGATGCCCATCTTCTTGTGGTCGTAGCCGGCGCTGCCGCCCGAGGCGAAGGCATCCCCCAGCCAATGGCCGTATTCGGCGCTCACCGCGTTGGCGTAGTCGGAGAAGGCCGCCGTGCCCTTGTCGGCCGCCACGACGAGATACGGATCGTCGGGGTCATGGCGCACGACGTCGCGCGGCGGCACCACCTTTCCTCCCTTCAGGTTGTCCGTGACGTCGAGCAGCCCGCGCAGGAAGTCCTGGTAGCAGGCGATGCCTTCCTTGAGATACGCCTCGCGCTCGGAAGCGGGCGGGGCCGCCTTCAGCACGAAGCCGCCCTTGGAGCCCACCGGGACGATGACCGCGTTCTTTACCATCTGCGCCTTC
>CAZOIB010000263.1:0-16853 GCA_964579785.1 uncultured Lysobacter sp.
GCGGGCGGAGGTGCCGCGGCCACCAGGCAGTGCACCTCGTGATCGATGCCCCGCCGCCAGTCGGCCGGGGCATTGAGCAGCATCGAGTGCACGATCGGCGCTCCGCAGTAATGCGTGACCCGGTGCTCGCGGATGAGAGCCAGGATCAGTTTCGCGTCCACCTTGCGCAGGCACACGTTCGTTCCCGCGGCCGCCGCCATGGTCCAGTTGAAGCACCAGCCGTTGCAGTGGAACATCGGCAGCGTCCACAGGTACACCGCGTGCTTCGGCATCGACCAGTCGAGGATGTTGTTGATGGCGTTGAGGTACGCGCCCCGGTAGTGGTAGACGACCCCCTTCGGGTTGCCGGTCGTCCCCGAGGTGTAGTTGAGGGCGATCGCGTCCCACTCGTCGGGCGGAAAGCTCCACGCGAACTCCGGGTCGCCTTCGGCGAGCAGGTCCTCGTATTCCTTCTCGCCCAGCGACTTCCCGCCCTCGTGCAAGGCATCGTCGACATCGATCACCACGGGCTTCGACCGGCAAAGCGCGAGAGCCTTCTCGATGGTCGCGGAGAACTCGCGGTCGGTGAAGAGCACCTTCGCCTGGCCGTGGTCGAGCATGAAGGCGATGGCCTCGGCATCGAGGCGCGTGTTGAGGGTGTTGAGCACGGCCCCGATCATCGCCGGGCCGAAATGCAGTTCCACCATCGCCGGAATGTTCGGGAGCATCGCCGCCACCGTGTCGCCCCGGGCCACGCCGCGACGCGACAGCGCCGAGGCGAGGCGGCGCGCCCGCGCGTACACGTCCTTCCACGGGCGCCGCAGGTCGCCATGGATCACGGCCACGCGATCCGGATACACGTAGGCGGCCTTGGCGAGGAAGGACACCGGGGTGAGAGGCGTGTAGTTGGCCTCGTTGCGGTCGAGGCCGCTGGCGTAGGGCTGCGTCATGGTCCGTCCATCCTCCGGGCAATCAGGCGATTCTCGTCTCCATCCGCGCCGCCAGTCCGGCCGCCTTTTCCGCACCGCGCACGGTATTGGCCACCAGCATGGCGATGGTCATCGGCCCCACGCCTCCGGGGACCGGCGTGATGCGCGAAGCCACCCTCGCCACGGCATCGTAGTCGACGTCGCCGCACAGCTTGCCATCCGGGAGGCGGTTGATGCCCACGTCGATCACGACGGCACCCGGCTTCACCATGTCCGCGCCGATCATCCGCGCGCGACCGGCCGCCGCCACCAGGAGGTCCCCCTGCCGCGTGATCGAGCCCAGGTCGCGCGTCTTCGAATGGCACACCGTGACGGTGGCGCCGGCGTTGATCAGCATGAGCGCCATGGGCTTGCCGACGATCGTCGAGCGGCCGACGATCACGGCATGCATGCCCTGCACGGCGATCGACTCGTGCTCCAGCATCTTCATCACGCCCCAGGGCGTGCAGGGGTAGAACGCCGGCTCGCCCACGACGAGCGCGCCGACGTTGTGGTAGTGGAATCCGTCGACATCCTTGGCCGGATCGATCGCCTCGATCACGGCACGCGCGTCCAGCGGCTTGGGCAGCGGCAGTTGCACCAGGATGCCGTGCACGGTCGGGTCCGCGTTCAGCTGCCGCACGAAGCCGATGAGGCGCTCCTGGGGCGTGTTGGCGGGAAGCGCGTGCACCCACGAGTTCAGGCCCGCCTTCGCGCAGGCGAGCGACTTGTTGCGCACGTAGACGCGGCTCGCCGGATCGTCGCCGACGATGATGACCGCGAGCCCCGGTACCGTGCCCGCGTCGCGGAGCCGCGCGGCGCGCACGCCGTTCTCGGCGGCGATGTCGGCGGCGATGGACTTGCCGTTGATGTTGGTTGCGGTCATGGGCGGGACTTCATCGTCAGGAACTCTCTCTCGGTGAGCAGTGCATCCACGGGAACATCGTGCGCCTCGGCCGGGACCCGTTCGCGAACCAGTGCCTCCGGAAGGGCGACGACACGGAACGTCCGCGTGCCCGCGCCGGCGAGGAGGCGGTCGAAGTAGCCGGCGCCGTAGCCCAGCCGCACCCCGCCGCGGTCGCACGATAGCGCGGGCACCAGGGCGAAGTCGACTTCCGAGAGCGCCATCTTGCGGCACCGGGCCGGGTCCGGCTCCTCGATTCCCCACACGCCCGGCACGAGATCGGCGGCGAGGTCGCGGACGGCGTAGAGCTCCAGCTGGCGCGGCTCGCGCACGACACGCGGCAGGACCAGCGTCTTGCCGTCCGCGAGCACTCCCTCGGCGAATGCCCGCGTGTCCCACTCGGTGCCGAAGCTGAGCGTTGCGAGCACCGTGCGCGCCCGCCGGTACTGCGTCAGTGCGCGCAGGCGCAGGGTCATTGCCGCCGCGAAGCTGCCGCTGCCGCCGCTGGACAGCGCATCGCGGTGCGCGAGGACCTCGCGGCGCATCGCGGCCTTGGCAGGGTGCGGCGCGCCGCCGGAGGAGAAGCGCGAAAGCGCCCGGCGGATGGCTGCGATCTTCACTTCCGTCTCCTCGAACTCCGCCTCGGGCGACGAGTCGGCGATGATGCCGCCGCCGGCGTAGAAGCGCAGCTCCCCCTGCGCGGCGAGCGTCGTGCGGATGGGGATGTTCATGTCGAGGCGCCCGGCGGGCGACACGTAGCCGATGGCGCCGCAGTAGACCTCGCGGCGGTGCGGCTCCAGCTCGTCGATGATCTCCATCGCCCGGCGCTTCGGCGCGCCGGTGACGGAGCCGCCCGGAAAGCACGCCTCGAGGAGGTCCACCGCATCGCGGCCGGGCGCGAGGCGGCCCGTCACCGTGCTCACCAGGTGATGGACGGTGGCAAAGGACTCCAGCTCGCAGAGGCGCGGGGCCAGCACGCTGCCGGGCTCGCAGACGCGGCCGAAGTCGTTGCGCAGGAGGTCGACGATCATCACGTTCTCGGCGCGATCCTTACGCGAGGTGGCGAGTTCCTCGCGCACGCGGGCATCCTCCGCCGGGTCGTTGCGGCGCCGGCGCGTACCCTTGATCGGCTGCGTCGACGCGTCCCGCCCCTCCACGGTCACGAATCGTTCCGGCGAGCTGGAGAGCACCGTGCCGAAGGGGTACTCGAGAAATGCACCCATCGGGGCGGGGTTGGTGTCGTGCAGGTGGCGGTAAAGTTCCCAGGCATCGCCACGGTAGGCAAGGCGGAATTCGCGCGTGAGGTTGACCTGGTAGGTGTCGCCGGCGCGGATGTACTCGATGATGCGCGCCGCCTTCGGCAGATAGTCCTCGCGCTCGAGGCCGGAGGCGAGCTCGCCGGCGGTGCGGAAGGGATCGCGTTCCGCCGCTACGCCGCCGAGGATCCTCTCGCGCAGGGCGATCGCCTCGTCGTCGGGAAAGGTCTCGAGGGAGGTCAGGGCCGCGCGCCGTTCCAGATGGTCCACGACGACGGTCCAGGCATACAGCCCGATGGCTGCCTCGGGCATGAAGGCGGCAGTTCCGGGCTTCTGCGCCGGCAGGTGCGCGACGGATCGACCCAGTTCGTAGCCGAGGTAGCCGATCGCCGCGCCCGCGGCCGGCCACGCCTCGTCCCCCATGGCGGTGCCCGCGAGCAGCGTGCGCAGTCCCGCGAATGCGTTCTCCGCCACGGTCGTCGCCACGCCATCGCGCAGGATCTCGCAGCGACCCTCGCGGGCGACGAGGCGCGCGATCGGGCCGGCGGCGAGGATGTCGAACCGGCCGCCCGTCCGGGCGCGGTCTCCGCTGTCCAGGAAGACCGCCCACCCCAGGGGGCGCAGGCGCTCGAACCAGCCGTGCCGGTCGGCGCAGCCCGTGGAGGCATCGTAGGGAAGCTCGAGGGAGCGCGCCATGCCGCCATTCTATCCGGGGCCCGGGACCGCACTGCGCGGTGGTGGTATTCTCGGCCCGTCAATTTCTCCCACTTCTCGCGAGGATCGCCATGAAACGCGTGCTCTTGCTGGCCGTCGCGCTGGCCGCCACCACCGCCGTCGCACAAACCTCGATGGGCGCCCTGAAGGGCAAGATGAAGGACGGCCTGTACGCCTACAAGATGGAGATGGACATGGGGGAAATACCCGGCGCCCCCAAGGGCATGGGCAAGCAGACCATGAACTTCCAGCATTGCGTCACGCCGCAGGACATCGAGAAGGGCGAACTCGGCAAGGGCCGCGAGGATCGCAAGCCGGCCAATTGCGAGATGAAGGACTTCCGGATGTCCGGCAACACCGCCAGCTACAAGATGGTGTGCAAGGGCGAGATGGCGATGACCGCGGACAACACCATCACCTTCGTGCCCGACGGCTACAGGATGGTCATGAAGATGGCCATGGACCAGGGCGGCCAGAAGATGAACATGACGCAGAACATGGAAGCCAAGTACCTCGGCCCCTGCAAGAAATAGCACGAACCCGGTTCATGAACCCGGTTCGCGAACCGGGTTCATCCTGGCCAGGGCGCGCCAGGGGCGCTCGTCCCAGTAGCGGGTGGCCTGGCCGGAAGGAGACGGCAGCACGAAAATGCGCGTACTGCCGACCGTTTCAGCCTGCCAGCCGTAATCCACCGCGCGGCCGAGGAAGGCCTTCGCCGCGTTCTTGCTGGTGAAGGCCACGGCTTGCGGCCGGTACCGCTCGATCTTCCTGCGCAGTGCGGTCGCGTCGAGCGCGCCCGGCGGCAATTCGTCATCGTTTCCGGCGTGGCCCTTGCAGAGATCGGTGAGGCCGATCCCGAGCTCGAGGAGCTGCGCGTACTCGGCCGGATGCAGGCGCCGCGGCGTGAAGCCGGCCGCGTGCAGGGTCGGCCAGAATCGGTTGCCCGGTCTTGCATAGTAGGCACGCGCCGCGGCCGAGGCGCGCGAGGGCGCAGTGCCGCAGAACACCAGCCGCAATCCGTCGCGAAGCAGGTCGGGGACGATCGCCCCGTCCGCCCTCACTCCTTCCACTGATAGTCGAAGTCGGGCAGGTTGCCGAGGTCCGCCATCGTGATGGGCTCGGTCACCTTCTCCTGGCGGTGGTAGCGCGGATGCCCGTGCACCGTCCTGTACGGGTTGTTGTGGCGCGTGTTGTAGCAACCCAGGAGCGCGATGCGCGAGTGATCCGAGTGATTGTCGTCGGACCCGTGCAGGATGTTGGCGTGGAAGATCGCGATGTCGCCGCGTTCCAGCTCCACCGGCACCTCGGGCAGGATCCGCCTGGCCTGCTCCAGCCGCTCGGGGTCCACCATGCTGTCCGAGACACCGTCCTTGAACACGTGGTTGATGCGACCCATCTTGTGCGAGCCCGCGATGAACCGCAGGCACCCGTTCGCGAGCGTCGAGGGGTCGACCGCGACCTGCACCGTCGCCATGTCGGGGAAGAGGCAGCCCATGTCGTACCAGTAGGCGTAGTCCTGGTGGAACGAGAACCCGACCACGCCCGGATACTTGAGCGCGATCTTGTTGTGGTAGACGTAGACCTCGTCGCCGAAATAGGCCTCGAGGCGGTCGATGATCTTCACCGAACGGGTCGCCTTCGCGAACAGGTCGAAGCCGGAGGTGTCGTTCCAGACGAAGATCGAGTCGAACGACGGCCGCGTGGCTCCCCGGCTCAGGTCGGCGGCCCGGGCGGCGTGCGCCTTCATAGCGGCGTGGTTCTCGATCGCCTGGCGCAGGACGTCCATTTCCTCGACGCGAAAGGCTCCGCGCACGACCACGAAGCCGCGCTCGCGGAACTCCTCGGTCTCCCGCACCAGGTCGGCCGGAACGTTCATGGCGGTCATGCCCCGCCCCCCAGGGCACGGCGGATCTGCTCCAGCGCCGAAGGATCCTCGATGGTGGTGAGGTCGCCCGGATCGCGACCCTCGCACAGGGCCTGGATCGAGCGCCGCAGGAGCTTGCCGGAACGCGTCTTCGGCAGGATCGTGACGAAGTGCACGCGCGCGGGCCTGGCGATGGCGCCCAGCTCGCGGTCCACGGTGGCCATCACCTCCTTCTCGAAGGCCGCCGCCAGTTCCTTCGTCGCGGCCTGCGCCGCATCCTTGGCCACGGCGAATGCCACCGGAACCTGCCCCTTGAGCTGGTCGGCCACGCCCACCACCGCCACCTCCGCGATGCCGGCATGGGCCTGCACCGCTTCCTCGATCTCGCGCGTGCCGAGGCGGTGCCCGGCGACGTTGATCACGTCGTCGGTGCGGCCCAGCACGAAGTAATAGCCGTCCTTGTCGCGCACGGCCCAGTCGAAGGTCGAGTAGACCATCTCGTCGCGGAAGGTCCCGTAATAGGTCTTCACGTAGCGCTCGTCATCGCCCCAGACCGTGGTCATCGCCCCGGGCGGCAACGGCGGCACCACGCAAAGCACGCCCTTCTCGTCCGCGCCGGTCTCCTTGCCGGTGACCTCGTCCTTCAGCTTCACGTTGTAGCCGTACACCGGGAACGAGGGCGAGCCGAACTTGCGCGGCGTGTCCTCGACCCCGAGGCACGCGGACAGGATCGGCCAGCCGGTCTCCGTCTGCCAGTAGTTGTCGACGATCGGGCAGCCCAGGTTGTCGGCGACCCAGCGCGCCGTCGGCTCGTCGAGCGGCTCGCCGGCCAGGAACAGGTACTTGAGGCACTTCACGTCGTACTTCGACATGTAGGCCGGGTCCTGCTTCTTGAGGACGCGGATTGCCGTCGGCGAGGAGAACATCGAGGTGACCCGGTAGTCGGAGACGATCTTCCACCAGATGCCCGGGTCGGGCCGGATCGGCAGGCCCTCGTACATGATGGTGGTGGAGCCGTTGATGAGCGGCCCGTAGACGATATAGGAGTGCCCCACCACCCAGCCGATGTCGGAGGTGGAAAAGTAGGCCTCCCCGGGTTGCGAGCAGTAGATGTGCTTCATCGAGGCCGCGAGCGCCACGGCATAGCCGCCGGTGTCGCGCTGCACGCCCTTGGGCTTGCCGGTCGTGCCGCTCGTGTACAGGATGTAGGACGGTTCGTTCGACTCGAGCCAGACGACGGGCACCCTGGCGCCGGCGTGCTTCGCGCGCAGCTCCGCGTAGTCGAGGTCGCGGCCCGCCACCCGGGTCATCGCCGCGTCGAGCCCGCGATTCACGATGACGACATGGGCCGGGGGCGACCGGGAGAGCCGCAGCGACTCGTCGACCAGGGGCTTGAGCGCAATGGGCTTGCCGCCGCGCGCGCCGGCGTCCGAGGTGACCATCACCTTGGGCTGGGCATCGTCGATGCGGGCCGCGAGGCTCGCCGCCGCGAAGCCGCCGAAGACCACCGAATGGATGGCGCCGATCCGCACCGTGGCGAGCATCGCGAACACGGCCTCCGGAACCATCGGCATGTAGATGAGGATGCGATCGCCCTTCCCCACGCCCAGCGACTGGAAGATCGCGGCGAAGCGGTTCACCTCGTCGTGCAGTTCGGCGAACGTCCAGCTCTTCTCCTCGTTCACCTCGGTCGAGATCCACACCAGCGCCTTCTGCGTCCCGCGCGCGGCCAGGTGGCGGTCGATCGCGTTGTGGCAGAGATTGGTGAGGCCGCCGGCGAACCATTGCCGGAACGGCGGCTTGTCGTAGGAGAGCACCTTGTCGAATGGCCGGTGCCAGTCGATCATCGCGGCCTCCGCGCCCCAGAAGCCCTCGGGGTCGCTGATCGAGCGCGCATGGAATTCCTTGTACGTGGCCATGGAATGGTCTCCTCGGGATTGGCTGGCCCCCGCTCTTCCGGCGGCGGCGCTTGTAGGGTAGGTGCCTGCAGGCGAGCTTATTTGATCCGCCTCAACGAAGCGAAGGGTGCGGATCAGGGTATTCCCTAAACCCCGCTCAACGATTGACGTCGACGACCATCCGGCCGCGCACCTTGCCCGCCAGCATTTCCGGTGCACGCACCAGGGAATCGGCCAGGGAAATCTCGTTGGTGACGGCGGCAAGCTTCGCGCGATCCAGGTCCGCGGCGAGGCGCTGCCAGGCTTCCTCGCGCTCCGCGCGCGGGGCCATCACGCTGTCCACGCCGATCAGGCGCACGCCGCGCAGGATGAAGGGCGCCACGCTCGCCGGCAGGTCCATCCCCTGGGCGAGTCCGCAGGCCGCCACGACGCCGCGGTACTTCGCCTGGGCGCAGGCGTTGGCGAGCGTGTGGCTGCCCACGGAATCGACCACGCCCGCCCAGCGCTCCTTCTGCAGGGGCTTGCCCGGCTGCGCGAGCGCGTTGCGGTCGATGATCTCGGCGGCACCCAGCGCCATGAGATAGTCCGCCTCGGACGCCTTGCCGGTGCAGGCCACGACCCGGAATCCCCAGCCGGAGAGGATGGCGGTGGCGATGCTCCCCACTCCGCCGGTGGCGCCGGTCACGAGGATCTCGCCGTGTTCCCTGGTCACGCCCTGCTTCACCAGGGCCAGCGCGCAGAGCATCGCCGTATAGCCGGCGGTGCCGATCGCCATCGCTTCCCGGGCCGTTAGCCCCTCCGGCAGGCGCACCAGCCAGTCGCCGTGCAACCGTGCCTTCTGCGCGAGGCATCCCCAGTGCGACTCCCCCACGCCCCATCCGTTCAGGATCACGCGGTCGCCGGGCTTCCATGCGGCGTGCGCCGAGTGCTCCACCGTGCCGGCGCCATCGATGCCGGCGACCATCGGCCACTTGCGCACGACAGGCGAGGCGTTGGCGATCGCGAGCGCGTCCTTGTAGTTGACCGTCGAATACTCGACGCGCAGCGTGACTTCCGCCGCGGGCAGCGCGCTCTCGTCGAGCTCGGCCACACGGGCCTGGAACTGTTCCCCTTCGCGGGTGAGGTAGACGGCCTTGAACATGGATTTCCCCTTCGATGGGAGCGCGGGCGCCGCGCGCCCCGGCCGCTCATCTGGCCCGCAACACCTGCGGGTTTTCCGCCGAGGCGTGCTTGCGCGCGAAATAGTCCTTCGACTGCATCTCGCGCAGGCGGCTCGCCGTGCGGGCGAACTCGTTGCGCACCATCCTTCCCGGCCCGGTCACGTCCGTCGCGGCCGCCACCAGGTCCTCGGGCGGAGCCTCCGCGGACATCACCAGCCGCACGCGCTGGTCGTAGAAGACGTCGACGAGCCAGGTGAGGCGCCGGATCACGTCCGTCTGCGCGGGCCGGAGCTGCGGGACGCCGGACACCATCACCGTATGGTAGCCGCTGGCGATCTCGAGGTAGTCCAGCTGCGAGCGCGGCTCCACGCAGAGCGGCTCGAAGTCGAACCAGACCACGCCCTTGGCGCGCTGGCGGAACGGCAGCGGCCGGCCACCGACCTCGATGGCGCCGCCGGCCTCGAATGCCGCCTTCGTCATGGCCTCGAAGAACTGCGCGATCTGCGCGTCGGCCTCCTCCCCCGGGGGCGAATACCAGACCCGGTAGCCCTCCAGGATGCGGCGCCGGTGGTCCGTGCCGCCACCCAGGCCGATCACGTCCAGGTCACGCTTGAGCACCTCGATGGCGGGCAGGAAGCGCGCGCGCTGCAGTCCGTTCGGGTACAGGCCGTCCGGTGGGTAGTTGGAAGTCATCACGAAGACCACGCCCTTCGCGATGAGGAGCTCCAGCAGCCGCGCGAGGATCATCGCGTCGGCGATGTCGCTCACGTGGAACTCGTCGAAGCACAGGAGGCGCAGCTCCTTCGCGATCCCGGTCGCTATCGCATCCAGGGGATCCTCGGTGCCGGAGAGCGCGCGCATGCGCGCATGGATCTCGCGCATGAACTCGTGGAAGTGCACGCGGCGCTTGCGGCGGTGCCGGCTCACCTTGTAGAACGCGTCCATCATGAGCGACTTGCCGCGCCCCACGGACCCCCAGATGTACATGCCGCGCGGCGGCTTGCGGCCGGCCCCCAGGTTGGTGACCAGCCGGTTCAGCTTCCCGGCACGGTACTGGCGGTACTGCTCGAGTTCGTTGAACAGCGACTCGAGCATGGTGAGGACGCGCAGCTGCTCGCTGTCGGTCTCGAAGTCGGGGCGCTGCTGGAAGTGCCAGTACCACTCCAGCGGCCCCGAGTACTGGTTCGGGTCCGCCGGCTCGAGCTCCTCGTCTTCCAAGCCTTCCGGCAGGTCTTCTTGTCGCATGCGCGAACTAATGCGGGAACGCCGATGGACGCCGATGCCCCGCCGATTTCCGCCGATGATTCGAAAGTCGGAAATTGACACATATGCTCAATTCGTCGATCCGCGTTCCATCACGGCATGAAATATCCCATGCCTTATCGGCGGCAATCGGCGGGGCATCGGCGTTCATCGGCGATTCCAAAGACTTTCGTCCGTCGCAGCCGCAGCGCTACGAGTTCAGCGATCGTTTGTCCACCGCCAGCGCCGCCTCGCGCACCACCTCGGAGAGCGTGGGGTGGCCGTGGCAGATGCGCGCGATGTCCTCGGAAGAGCCCTTGAACTCCATCACCGTCACCGCCTCCTGGATGAGGTCCGAGGCATGCGCGTGGATGATGTGCACGCCCAGCACGCGGTCGGTGGCGGCGTCGGCGACGATCTTCACGAATCCCTGCGACTGCCCGGTGCCCAGCGCGCGCCCGTTGATCGCGAACGGGAACTGCCCGGTGCGCACCGCGATGCCGTCCGCCTTCGCCTTCTGTTCCGTGGTGCCGACCCAGGCGACTTCCGGCGACGTGTAGATGATCCAGGGGATGCAGTCGTAGTCGATGTGCGGCTTCTGTCCGGCGATCAACTCGGCGACCAGGACGCCCTCGTCCTCCGCCTTGTGGGCCAGCATCGGCCCGCGCACCACGTCGCCGATGGCCCAGACGTTGGCGAGGTTGGTGCGGCAAAGGGCATCGACCTTCACGAAGCCGCGCTCGTCGACTTCCAGCCCCACGTTCGCGGCCCCCAGGCCCTCCGTGTTCGGCACGCGCCCCACGGAGACGACGAGCCGGTCGCACTCGAGCTTCTGCGCAAGGCCCTTGTCGTCGGTGTAGTCCACCGTCACCGCGTTCTTGCGCGCGGCGACCTTCTCGATCTTCACGCCCAGCTTGATCGCGAGCCCCTGCGTCTTGGTGAACGTCTTCCACGCCTCCTTCTGCACCGCCTCGTCGCAGGCACCGAGAAAGGCCGGCAGCGCCTCGAGGATCGTCACTTCGGCGCCCAGCCGCCGCCAGACGCTGCCCAGTTCCAGGCCGATGACGCCGGCGCCTATGACTCCCAGGCGCTTGGGCGTGGCGCCGAAGGCGAGCGCGCCCTCGTTGTCGCAGATGGTCACGTTGTCGACGGGCACGTTGGCCAGGTGGCGCGCCTTCGAGCCGGTCGCGACGATGACGTGCTTCGCCTGCACCGTCTCCTTGCGTTCGCCGTTGGCCACCTCGATGCTGTAGAGGTCGCCGCCGTTCAGGAGCTTGCCGAAGCCCTGCAGCCAGGTGATCTTGTTCTTCTTGAACAGGAACTCGATCCCCTTGGTCATCTTCGCGACGATCGCGTCCTTGCGCGCCTGCATCCGCGCCACGTCGATCTTGGCGCCGGAGACGGTGATCCCGTGCTCGTCGAGGTGCCGGTTGACGCGCTCGAATTCCTCCGACGTCGCGAGCAGCGCCTTCGAGGGGATGCAGCCCACGTTGAGGCAGGTGCCGCCGAGGGCAAGCTCGCCCTTCGCGTTCCTCCATCCCTCGATGCAGGCGGTCTTGAGCCCCAGCTGGGCGGCGCGCACCGCGGCGATGTATCCGCCGGGTCCGGCGCCGATCACGACGACGTCGTAGGTTTGCGTCATGGGTGTTCCGATCCTTGTGTGGAAACTAGCGTAGCCAGAACCGCGCGATGTGCACGCCCAGGCCCGCGCAGAGACCCGCGGCGAGCGGGTGCACGTTCCTCAGGAACAGCGGCGGATGTTTCATGAGCTTCAGCAGCCAGAACGTGAACGCGACGGCGAGGGCCACGGCAAGAGAGACCGAAAAGTGGCGCGGCAGATAGACCCCCAGTGCCTGCTGCAGGTATACCGCCAGGAAGCCCACGAGGAGCGATCCCAGGACGAAGAAGAAGGCACGACGGGCGATGGCCGCGGCTGTCCACTTCCTGCGGCGCGCCAAGCGGGGCGCCCCTAGACGTCGAGCAGCAGGCGCGCCGGATCCTCGAGCGCCTCCTTGATGGCCACCAGCGCGAGGACGGCCTCGCGCCCGTCGATGATGCGGTGGTCGTAGGAAAGCGCCAGGTAGTTCATCGGGCGCACGACGACCTGTCCGTTTTCCACCACGGCGCGATCCTTGGTAGCATGAATCCCGAGGATGGCGCTCTGCGGCGGGTTGATGATCGGCGTGGACAGCATCGAGCCGAAGACGCCGCCATTGGAGATGGAGAACGTGCCGCCGGTCAGCTCCTCGATCGTGATCTTGCCGTCCCGGGCGCGCTTGCCGAAGTCCGCGATGGCCTTTTCGATGTCGGCGATCGACATCCGGTCGGCGTCGCGCAGGATCGGCACCAGGAGGCCGCGTTCGCTGCCCACGGCGATGCCGACGTCGTAGTAGCCGTGGTAGACGATGTCCGTGCCGTCGATGGACGCATTCACCACCGGGTACTTGCGCAGCGCCGCGACACTCGCCTTCACGAAGAAGGACATGAAGCCCAGCTTCGCGCCGTGATCCTTCTCGAACTTGTCCTTGTAGCGGCTGCGCAGCTCCATCACCGGCGCCATGTTGACCTCGTTGAACGTGGTCAGGATGGCCGCGGTGGACTGCGACTGCACCAGGCGCTCCGCGACGCGGGCGCGCAGGCGCGACATCGGCACGCGCTGCTCCGCCCGGCTTCCGGAAGGAGGCGCAACGGGTGCCGCGGCGGGCTTGGCTGCCGGGGACGCGGCCGCGGGTGCCGGCGCAGCCATGGCGCCGAGCACGTCGCCCTTGGTCACGCGGCCGTCACGGCCGCTGCCCGCGATCTTCGCGGTATCCACGCCCTGCTCGGCGGCGATCTTCGCCGCCGCGGGAGAGGTCGCCTTGACCGCCGACGCCGCCGGGGCATGCGCGACATCCCTGGCCGCCTGCACGGGGTCGACGGCGGGAGCCACCACGGACGCCGCGCCCGCCGTGTCGATCATGGCGATCACCTCGCCGGAACCGACCGTGGATCCGTCGCCCTTCACGATCTTCGCGAGCACCCCGTCGGCGGGAGCCGGAAGCTCCAGGACCACCTTGTCGGTCTCGACGTCGATCAGGTTCTCGTCGCGCTTGACCGATTCCCCGACCTTCCTGCGCCAGGCGACCAGCGTGGCCTCGGAGACGCTTTCGGAAAGCTGCGGCACCTTCACTTCGATCTGCATTTCTGGCCTCGATTCTCGTGGCGGCGGGGCGTCAGGCCACGGCCTTCTTGGGCGGAGCGGCGTCCAGCGTGAGAGCCGCGTCGATGAGTTCCTTCTGCTGCAGGTTGTGCAACTGCAGGTAGCCCACGGCGGGCGACGCGGAGGACTTCCTGAGCGCCGAACCGAGGACCTGGTCGCTGCGCAGGTGCTCGAGCAGGTAGTGCTGGATGCGGTGCCACGCGCCCTGGTTGGCCGGTTCCTCCTGCGCCCAGACCACGCTCTTCGCATTCACGTACATCGCGATCTGCGCGGCGAAATCGGCGTGCGGGAAGGGATAGAGCTGCTCGATGCGGACGACCGCGACATCCTCGATGCCACGCTTGTCGCGCTCGGCCGCGATGTCGAAGTAGACCTTGCCGGAACAGAACACCACGCGCTTCACCTTCTTCGGCGCGGGCGCGGCCGGGTCGCCGATCACGCACTGGAATCCGCCCGTGGCCAGGTCCTCCAGCGCCGAGGTCGACTCCTTGCGCCGCAACAGGCTCTTGGGCGTCATGACGATGAGGGGCTTCCGCATCGGGCGCAGGATCTGGCGCCGGATCATGTGGAAGAACTGCGCGGGCGTGGAGGGAACCACCACCTGGATGTTGTGCTCGGCGCAGAGCTGCAGGTAGCGTTCGAGCCGCGCCGAGGAGTGCTCCGGCCCCTGCCCCTCGTAGCCATGCGGCAGGAACATCGTGAGGCCGCACAGGCGACCCCACTTGGCCTCGCCGGAGGCGATGAACTGGTCGATCACGACCTGCGCGCCGTTGGCGAAGTCGCCGAACTGGGCCTCCCAGATCACCAGCTCGAAGGGATGCGCCGTCGCGTAGCCGTACTCGAAGGCGAGCACCGCTTCCTCGGACAGCAGCGAATCGATCACCAGGAACTTGGCCTGGCCCTCGCGGATGTGCTGCAGCGGAAGGTAGACGCCGGAATCCCACTTCTCGCGGTTCTGGTCGTGCAGCACCGCGTGGCGGTGGGCGAAGGTCCCGCGTCCGCTGTCCTGGCCGGAAAGGCGCACCGGATGGCCCTCGTCCAGGTTGGCGGCGTAGGCGAGATTCTCCGCCATGCCCCAGTCGAGCGGCAGCCTGCCCAGGCCCATCTCGCGCCGGGCGGCGAGCATGCGCTCCACCGTCGGGTGCAGCTTGAAGTTCGAGGGGATGTCGGTCAGGCGCGCCGCGAGCTGCTTGAGCCTTGCCAGCGGCACCGCCGTGTCCGCCGCGCGCCGCCATTCCACGCCCATGTAGGGCGCCCAGTCGACGGCCAGCGCCGGACGCAGGCCGTAGAGGATCTTCGGGTTGATGGGCTTGCCGGCGTCGAGGGCGGCACGCACGCTCGTCACCAGTTCGTCGGCGAAGCCCTTGGCGATCACGCCCTCGCGCTCGAGCTTGTCCGCATAGAGCTTGCGGGTGCCCGGGTGCTGCGCGATCTTCTTGTACATGAGCGGCTGCGTGACGAAGGGCTCGTCCTGCTCGTTGTGGCCCAGGCGCCGGAAGCACACCATGTCGATCACCACGTCCTTCGCGAACTTCATGCGGTAGTCGAGCGCGATGCGCGCCACCATCGCAATCGCCTCGGGGTCGTCGCCGTTCACGTGGAAGACGGGCGCCTCGATCATCTTGGCGATGCCGGTGCAGTAGAGCGAGGAACGGGTGTCGCGCGTGTCCGAGGTCGTGAATCCGATCTGGTTGTTGACGACCACGTGGATCGTGCCGCCGGTCTTGTAGCCGCGCGTCTGCGACAGCGCCAGCGTCTCCATGACCACGCCCTGGCCGGCGAATGCGGCGTCGCCGTGGATGAGGAGAGGCAGCACCTCGCCGCCGGTGAAGTCGCCGCGGCGGTGCTGCCGTGCCCGCACCGATCCCTCCACCACCGGATCGACGATCTCGAGGTGCGACGGGTTGAAGGCGAGTGTCAGGTGCACGGAACCGCCGGCCGTCTGGATGTCGGAGGAGAAGCCCTGGTGGTACTTCACGTCGCCGGAGGCGAGTTCGGTGAGCTTCTTGCCCTCGAACTCGGAGAAGAGCTCGGCGGGAACCTTGCCGAGGTTGTTCACCAGCACGTTCAGGCGCCCGCGGTGCGCCATGCCGATGACCACTTCCTTCAACCCCTGCGCGCCGCCCTCCTCGATCACGATGTCGAGCAGCGGCACGAGGCTCTCCCCGCCCTCGCCGGAGAAGCGCTTCTGCCCGACGTAGCGCGTGTGCAGGTAGCGCTCCAGCGTCTCGGAGGCGGTCAGGCGTTCGAGGAGGAAGCGCTTCTCCTCCGTCGACACCTTCGGCGTGGCGAGCGTGCCTTCGATGCGCTCGCGCAGCCAGCGCTTCTCCTCCATCGAGGAGATGTACATGTACTCGACGCCGATGGTGTCGCAGTAGGTCTTGCGCACCATGGCGACGATGTCGCGCAGCTTCCGCTTGAGGCGCTGGTTGGCGAAGGACCCCATGGAGAAGACCGTGTCGAGGTCGGCCTCGCCCAGGCCGTAATAGTCGAGCTCCAGTTCGGGCACCGAGACCTTGTCCATGCGCTTGAGCGGATCGAGGTTCGAGTAGTGCGAGCCTGTGGTGCGGTGCGCGCGGATGAACATAAGCACCTTCATCTGCTTCTCGTCGTCCGCGTGGACCGTCGCCGCCTCGGCAGCCGCGGCGCGCGCCACCCGCTTCGCTGCCGCGGCGAACGCCTCGATCACCGGCGTGTGCGCGATGTCCCGTTTCCCGCCCGAGGACTGCCAGGCGTCGAATTGCGTGCGCCACTCCGGGGAAACCGATGCCGGATCCGCGAGATAGCGCTCGTAGAGCTCCTCCACGAACGGCGCGTTGGCGCCGTAGAGGTGCGAGGAGGCTTCGAAAGCTTTCAGGACGCTGGACATTGGGACCTCGTGGTGGCGGGAACGGGCAGCGGCCGCTAGCCGCGCCTGGCGAGCGGCACGACGTCGCGCCGGGCGGCGCCGTTGTAGAGCTGGCGCGGGCGGCCGATCTTCAGCTCCGGGTCCGAGATCATCTCGTTCCACTGCGCGATCCAGCCGACGGTGCGCGCCAGCGAGAAGATGCAGGTGAACATGGAGACCGGGATGCCCATGGCGCGCTGCACGATGCCCGAGTAGAAGTCGACGTTCGGGTAGAGCTTGCGCGAGACGAAGTAGTCGTCCTCCAGCGCCACCTTCTCCAGCGCCATGGCGAGCTTGAAGAGCGGATCGTCGTGCAGGCCCAGCTCGTCCAGCACCTCGCGGCAGGTCTCCTGCATGAGCTTCGCCCGCGGGTCGTAGTTCTTGTACACGCGATGGCCGAAGCCCATCAGCTTCACGCCCGAGTTCTTGTCCTTCACCTGCTTGATGAACTCGCCGATCTTCTCGACGCCGCCCATCTTCTGCACGTCTTCCAGCATGTTCAGCGCCGCCTCGTTGGCGCCGCCGTGGGCCGGCCCCCAGAGGCAGGCGATGCCCGAGGCGATGCAGGCGAACGGGTTGGCCCCGGACGAGCCGGCCAGGCGCACCGTCGAGGTCGACGCGTTCTGCTCGTGGTCGGCGTGCAGGATGAGGATGCGGTCCAGCGCGCGCACCAGCACCGGGTTCACCTCGTACTCCTCGGCCGGCACGCCGAACATCATGCGCATGAAGTTCGAGGTGTAGTCGAGGTTGTTCTTCGGGTACATGAACGGCTGGCCCATGTT